>JASHYA010000108.1 GCA_030043315.1 Acidimicrobiales bacterium | reverse complement strand
CGGCACCGCCGGCAGTGACCAAGGTGAGACCCGGTGCGGAGGAGTCGGGACCGGGCACTTCGAGCCGGTACGCGGGCTCGACGATCTTCGGTCCAGTGCGCTCGAGAAGGTGGAGCTGTTGGTGGAAGGAGTCGATCGAGGAGTTCGAGTATCCCTCTCTGAAGTGCCGGACCAGCCGAGGCGTGAGCACTGCGATCCATACGACCACGAGGACCAGGATGACCAAGTCCGTCACTCCCTCGACCTACCTTCCTTGGCACGATCAGGCTAGGTGCAGATAGTCGACGGGTGGTGGATGGTCCGGCGCGCACGACCCGACCCCATGGCAACCCCCCTGGACTCCCTGGCCCCTCGCTCACTGAGGATCGCTGGACTCCGGAGAATCGAGAGAACCTCGGCTGTCGGTGCGACCGGGGCTTGGCGGAGCACCTGGTCGTCGAGGTCAGGCGAGGTCCGTCAGGACGCGTGCAGACCGCACTCCATCTTGCCGCTCCCGGCCCACCTGCCTGCACGGTGGTCCTCCCCTGCGGCTACCGGTCTGGTCGTCGGGGCACACCCGATGGACAGGTACCCCTTGGGCACGAGCGGGTGCACGGGCAGGTCGTGGTCCTTCAGGTAGCTGTCGACGTCATCTTCGGTCCACGTTGCAAGTGGGTTCACCTTTACGACGCCGAAGATCGCGTCCCACCCGACCACCGGTGCGTTCCCCCTCGTGGGCGCGTCAACGCGCTTGAGCGAGGTGAGCCACGACAGCTTGCCCTCGAGCACGCGACGCAAAGGCTCCACTTTGCGAAGCTCGCAGCAGCGCGCAGTGCCACACGGCCACTCCGCGGCCTCGGGGCCGGGCTTCGTGACGGTCAGACGCAGTCCGTAGCGTCGACGCACCTCGTCGACGAACGCGAGCGTCTCGGGGAAGTGCGCCTCGGTGTCGCAGAAGACGACCTCGATACCCGGGTCGACCTTCGTCGCGAGGTCGATGAGGACGACGTCCTGGAAGGACGCGGCCAGGACGAGGTCGTCGCCGAACCGTTCGACAGCCCACTCGATCGCTTTGGACGCCGGCGCGTGCGCGAGGCGCGCGTCTGCCTGCGCAAGCTCGCCTGCCAGTTCGTCCGTCGGCGCGGTCACCACCGCTGCCTTCTCGGGTTCCTCACTCAACGGTCGCCCTTCCCTCCTCGCACTCCCTGTACTGGCACTCCCGGTACTCCTTGCACTCCCACAGTCCCTGCATTACCTGGCCCCAGTTGAGCCCCAACTGGTCTCGCCTAGCCTCGAGGGGTCCCAACTGCTCCCGACCCGTTCGTTCCGGCAGCGGATCCGCCGGCTGCACAAATGTCGCAAATGTCCCGGTCGGGCCTGCAGGTCGGGCCGCAGGTGGACATGCCCCGCAGTGGACATGCCTGGACCTGGAGGCCGATCCAGGCTTGACTAGTAGGGTCGGATCCTCAAAGTTACACGGCCGGTATCGTCGGCCGGACGGGGGACTCTCGGAAAGGTGGCCGACGTCGCACGCCGTCGGCGAGAAGGCGAACTGCACGACGGATTGGACGTGAGGTGAAGGAAGCGAAGACCCAGCGGGTGGACCACCTCGCGCTGCTCGAGTCGCACGCGATCTTCGTGCTCCGCGAGGTCGCCGCGGAGGCGGAGCGCCCCGTCCTGCTCTTCAGCGGGGGCAAGGACTCCGCGGTGCTCCTGCACCTCGCCGTGAAGGCGTTCCGTCCAGGCGGTCTTCCGTTCCCGATCATGCACGTGGACACCGGGCACAACTTCCCAGAGGTCGTCAAGTTCCGCGACGAGCGCGTGAGCCAGCTCGGCGAGCGGCTGGTGGTGGCGAGCGTCCAGGAGTCGATCGACCGCGGCCGTGTGCCCGACCCCGGCCCGAACGCCAGCAGGAACCGCCTGCAGACGACCACCCTTCTCGACGCCATCGCCGAGCACTCCTTCGACGCGTGCTTCGGCGGCGCTCGGCGCGACGAGGACAAGGCGCGTGCCAAGGAGCGCGTGCTCTCCTTCCGCGACACCTTCGGACAGTGGGACCCCAAACGCCAGCGGCCCGAACTGTGGCACCTCTATCAGGGTCGGGTGCAGCCGGGGGAACACGTACGCGCCTTCCCCCTCTCTGACTGGACCGAGCTCGATATCTGGCAGTACATCGCGCGCGAGGGCATCTCGCTCCCGGACATCTACTACGCCCACCGACGTCAGGTCGTAGAACGCGACGGAATGCTGTTGGCCGTGTGCGACTGGGTGACTCCCACGCCCGGCGAAGAAGTCCGAGAAGAGTCGGTGCGCTTCCGGACCGTCGGCGACGCGACGTGCACGGGTGCCGTGCCTTCCACCGCGCGGACCGTCACACAGATCATCGACGAGATCGCCAGCTCCCGAGTCTCCGAACGCGGTGCCACCAGGGCGGACGACAAGTTCTCCGAGACGGCGATGGAAGACCGCAAGCGCGAAGGGTACTTCTGAGGTGTCGCCGCCCACCGAGCGGGCGGCGAGCGACGGCATGGACCTCCTGCGCTTCGCTGCCGTGGGATCGGTCGACGACGGGAAGTCGACGCTGATCGGACGCCTCCTCTACGACACTCGTAGCTTGTTCGACGATCAGGTCGCAGCAGTGGAAGCCGCGTCCGCGCGCCGGGGAATCGGCGAGGTGGACCTCTCGTTCATCACCGACGGCCTGCGCGCAGAGCGCGAGCAGGGCATCACGATCGACGTCGCCTACCGCTACGCCGCGACGCCGCGACGCAAGTTCGTCATCGCGGACTGTCCCGGACACGTCCAGTACACGAGGAACATGGCGACCGGGGCCTCGACCGCGGACTTGGCGCTCGTCGTGGTGGACGTCGTGAACGGGCTGCGCGAGCAGACGAGACGCCACGCGTGCATCGCCGCGCTGCTCGGCGTGAACCAGTTCCTCGTCTGTGCGAACAAGATGGACCTTGCCGACTGGGACGAGGCCGCCTACCGGGCGGTGGCCGACGAGGTGGAAGTGCTCGCGGAACGGCTGGAGCTGGCGTCGTGGCGGGTGATCCCGGTCTCCGCGCTCCACGGCGACTACGTGGTCGAGCGGTCCGACGCGGCCCCCTGGTACGACGGGCCGACGGTGCTCGAGGCGCTCGAGGAAGCCCCGGCCGGTGCGTGGGCCTCCGGTCACGGCACGAACCTCGGGGGCGGCGCACGCCTGCCGGTCCAATGGGTGCTCCGCCGGCCGGGCGGCGGCCGGAGCTACGCGGGGATGGTCAACGGCGGCGCGCTGCGCACGGGCGAGGACGTGGTCGTGCTGCCGGAGGGCTGGAGAACCACCGTCACCGGGATCGAGACCTACGACGGTCCGCTCGACGAGGCCCCCGTCGGCATCTCGGTGTCGGTGGACCTCGCCGACGACCTCGACGTGTCGCGCGGCGACCTGCTCGCCGCG
>JASHYA010000013.1 GCA_030043315.1 Acidimicrobiales bacterium | reverse complement strand
CCGGGCGTGGCCAGCCTCGGCACGACGACCACCACGACGACCGGAGCCGGTGCCACGGGCACAAGCGGCACCGGCTCCGGCAGCAGCGGCACCACGAGCGCAGACACGCTCAAGTTCGCCAAGTGCATGCGCTCGCACGGCGTCAAGAACTTCCCGGAGACAGACAAGACAGGCGGGATCAAGATCAGCCCGAGCAGCGGGATCGACCCCAATTCGCCCACCTTCAAAGCGGCGTCGAAGGCCTGCGACTCGCTCATCCCCAAGCCGTCTCCAGCCCAGATCCACCATGCCGAGGAGCAAGCGCTCAGGTTCTCCAAGTGCATGCGCGCGCACGGCGTGGCGAACTTCCCGGACCCGAAGTTCTCGACAGGCGGCGCAACGATCAAGATCAGCGGGGGTGGCAGCGGGCTGAAGCCCACATCGCCGACCTTCCAGGCAGCGCAGCGGGCCTGCTCGAAGTACATGCACCTTCATGGTGGTGCGAAACAGGCGGCCCCCTGAGAGTCACTCGGTGAGGGCCAGGACCGGTGACGAGCCTCGAACACGCTGCGGAGCGTCGGCCGTCGGCGGAAAGACCACCGTGACACTGAGCCCGCCGGCGGGTGACGGCTGGGCCGTGACGGTGGCGCCGTGCGCGGCGGCGATGCCTCGGACGATCGAAAGACCCAGTCCATGCCCTCTGAGGTGATGGACGCGGTGCCGTTCGAGCCGTTGGAAGGGCTGGAAGAGCCGGTCCACTTCGGACGGGGGCACGATCGGCCCGGTGTTGGTCACCGTGAGCACCGCTGCGCCGTCGTCCTCGGTGCAGGTGGACACTTCGACCCGGCCACCTTGGACGTTGTGGATGATCGCGTTGTCGACGAGGTTGGCGACGAGGGACTCGACGAGCCTCGGGTCTCCCTCGACGGGCGCAGGCGCGAGGTTCACGTCGATGTCGAGGCCGAGCACGTCGGTGTCGCAGTCCCCGCGCTCAGCGAGCACTGTCTGGACGACGTCGGAGAGCTCCAGAGTTTCGCGGTGGTCGATCCCCCCCCTCGCTGCTCGCCAGCGTGAGGAGGGCTTCGATCAGCCCGCTCTGCTCGTCGTTGGACTCGAGGAGCTCGTACAACTGGCTTCCGAACGTCTTCGACGCTGGAGGCAGCAGTCTCATGAAGGGCGAGGACCAACGCGAGGACGACAGTGCCTGCGGGACTCCGGCGAGGGCGCGTGGCTTCGCGCTGAGCAACCACTGATGTGCGACACCCCGACGGGTGATCGGCGGTCCGAGCCCCGGCACGGTCGAGCGAGACCGGCGCAACCCTGACGCAACGCCGACAGGCGTACAACGATCTCCGGTTTTGACGTCGATCCGCTGGAGAGACGCGGCGAACGGAGGGACGGCACATGCGGATGAAGAAGTCGGCCATACAGCTTGGCATCGGCGGCTCGTGCGGTCGATCTGCGTGAAGAGCGACCGCGGCACCGCCCCCGACCCGTGGGCTCGCCCGATATCGAGTGCCCCGTGACGGAACCGCCCCACGGCGCCGAGACCGGCGTTCCCGCCGAGCCCGCGCCACCGGTCGACCCGCCAGCCGACCCGCCTCTTCACCGGCTCGACGGCACGCTCGACGACCGGGCGCCGGCCAGCGCGCGTGACGGTGGGAGCGTCCTCGACCCGGCTCGCACACCGCGCGTCAGACCCCGCCACTCGCGCCGGCGCGCGGCTCTGCTGCTGGTGGCATTGCTCGTCGTCGCCGGCGTGGTTGTCGGCGTACTGGACCCCTTCGCGAAACCGACCGCCCCCGTGGCGTCGAAGTCCTATTCGACCTACACGATCAGCCGCCAGAGCCTGTCGTCACAGACGGAGGTGACAGCAACTCTCGGCTACTCGGGCTCCTACACGGTCACGGTGCCGTCCGGGACCCCTCCGCAGACCATCGTGCAGGACGAGGCTGCGGTCACGAGCGCGCAGGCCAAGGTGACGAGCGCCAAGTCCGGCACAACAGCGACAGCCGCCGCCGCAGTGACGAGCGCCGAGCAGTCGCTGGCCCAGGCCCGCACCACATTGCAGGCCGCAAAGACGTCGCTTCGTAGCGCAGAAGCGACGCTCGGCGCTGCGAAGGACAAGGAGGCGAACGACTGCTCTGGCGTCGGATCGGCCGGTGCGGCCTGTGCGACCGACGGCCAGGGGGTGGCGACCGACGGCCAAGCCGTCTCCTCGGACGAGCAGGCCATGGTCCAGGACGAGCAGAAGCTCACACAGGCCATCTCCGCGCTGAGCCAAGCCAAGGAGAAGGAGGCGAAGGCTGCATCGACAGCCCAGAGCAACCTGTCCGCCGCCGAGCAGACACTGGCCACCACCGAGGCTGCCCTGGCCGCGGCGAAGGAGCAGGAGACCACCCAGGGAGGCGCCTTCTCGAAGCTGCCCGCGGTGGGCGACCGGGTCTCCGAGGGTCAGACGCTCTACACGGTCGGCACAACACCCGTCGTCCTCTTGTACGGCACCACGCCCGCGACCCGCAACCTCTACGAAGGTGAGAGCGGGCCCGACGTTGCAGAGCTGAACAAGGACCTGCGCGCGCTCGGGTACACGAGCGCACCGAAGGGTGACTCGTTCACCGCGTCGACGGCGTCTGCCGTCGACGCCTTCCAGGCCCGCATCGGGTTGACGGAGACCGGCAACCTTGCGCTCGGTCAGGTGGTGTTCTTACCCACCGCTGCACGGATCACCACGGTGACCGGGGTCCTCGGCACCGACGCGCAACCGGGCTCGACCGTCCTCACCGCGACCTCCACCACCCGGACGGTCTCCATCGCGCTCGACGCCAACTTGCAGTCGGACGTGAAGGTGGGCGACCCCGTCACAATCACCCTTCCCGACCTGCGGACGACCCCCGGCGTGGTCTCCCAGGTGGGCACGGTGGCGACCGTCCCCTCCAGCAGCGGCAACAACTCCACAACACACAACACGACGCCCACCATCACAGTCGACGTCACCCCGTCCGACCCGTCGTCCATCGGGAACCTCGACCAGGCCCCCGTCACCGTGTCGATCACGAACGCCAGCGTCCACGACGCGTTGGTCGTCCCGGTGGACGCCCTCCTGGCGCTCGCCGGCGGGGGCTACGCGCTCGAGGTCGTCCCCGCACATGGCGCGCACTACCTGGTGCCGGTGGAGACCGGCTTGTTCGACGACGCCCAGGGCCTCGTCCAGGTGACGGGTCCTCAGATCCACATCGGCATGCGCGTGGTGGTGCCGTCGACATGACCGCGCCCTTCTCGTGGCCGGTGCTCGAGATGGCGTCGGTCGTCAAGGTCTACGCCAGCGATCCTCCGGTGGTCGCTCTCGATCACGTGGACCTCACCGTTCGGGGGGGCGAGCTCCTCGCGATCGTGGGCCCGTCGGGCTCCGGTAAGACCACGCTGCTTCACGTGATGGGCACCCTCGATCGCCCGACCTCGGGCAGCGTGCGCATCACCGGCTTGGACGTCGAGCTCATGTCCGAGCGCCAGCTCGCGGCGCTTCGTGCCACCCGCATCGGCTTCGTGTTCCAGAACTTCTACCTGGCAGAGCACGAGAGCGTCCTGGAGAACGTGGCCGACGGCCTCCTGTACTCCGGCGTGGGCACCGCGGACCGCCGCCGGGCTGCCGCCGAAGCCCTGGAGCGGGTGGGGCTGGCACACCGAGCCCGCTTCGATCCAACCCGCATCTCGGGTGGGGAGCGCCAGCGGGTGGCGATCGCACGCGCGCTCGTGGGCAGGCCGGCGATCGTCCTCGCCGACGAGCCCACGGGGAACCTCGACTCGGCCACGGGGATCTCGATCGTGGCCCTGTTGGAGGAGCTCAACGAGGCGGGAGCGACCATCGTCGTCATCACCCACGACCAGTCCGTCGCGGGGCGCCTCCCTCGCCAGGTGCGCATGCTCGACGGGCGCATCGTCGCCGACTCCATCGCCCTGGCGGCATCCGACGCGAGGGGGAACTCCCACCGATGACCCCACCGGCGACAGAGGTGTTGGCGACGCGTGAGCGTCCCGTCGCCGCGGCAGCCCGACCGGTGGTCGAGGTGCGGCGCCTGCAGCCGAGCACGTTGTTCCGGGTGGCGGCCCTCGGCCTGCGCACCCGGAAGCTGCGGGCCGCGCTCTCTGCGCTCGGCATCGCAATCGGGGTCGCGGCGATCGTGGCAGTGCTCGGATTGTCGGCGTCCTCCAAAGCGGGCCTTTTGGCCGAGATCAACAGGCTCGGCACGAACCTCCTCGTGGTGACGAACGGTCAGACACTGTTCGGCCACACCGCGGAGCTGCCCGAGCAGGCGCCCGCCATGATCGCCCGGATCGGACCGGTGACCCAGACGTCCTACACGGGGACGGTGACGGGTGACGTCTACCGCAGTCCGCTCGTCAACCCGATCACAACCAACGGCCTTGGCATCGAAGCGGCCAGCCTCGGGCTGCCGCGCACCGTCGGGGCGAAGGTGAAGAAGGGCACGTACCTGAACGCCGCCACCGCGAGCCAGCCCGTGTGCGTGCTGGGCGCTGTTGCCGCCCAGCGCCTGGGCATCGACCACATCTACCCCGGCGAGCGCATCTGGCTCGACGGCCAGTGGTTCTACGTGACCGGCATCCTGAGCCCGTCCGTGCTCGCCCCACAGATCGACACATCGGTGCTCGTGGGCTTCAAGGCGGCCGAGACCTACCTTCAGTTCGACGGCCACCCCTCGACCATCTACGTGCGCGCGTACACAACGCAGGTGACAGCCGTCCACGCGGTGCTGGCCGACACGGCCAATCCCCAGGCACCCAACGACGTGGACGTGTCCGAGCCCTCCGCGGCGTTGGTGGCCCAAGCCGACGCCAAGAGCGCACTGAACGGGTTGTTCCTCGGCCTCGGAGCCGTCGCGCTCCTCATCGGCGCAGTCGGGGTCGCCAACATCATGGTCATCTCGGTGCTCGAGCGGCGATCCGAGATCGGGCTGCGCAGAGCGCTCGGTGCGACCCGCAGCCACATCCGCATCCAGTTCCTGACCGAAGCCGCCATGTTGTCGGTCCTGGGCGGCATGGTCGGCATCGCGGCGGGCGTCGTCGCCACGGCCACCTACGCAACCGCGAAGGGATGGGCCATCGTCGTGCCCTCGCTGGCCTGGGGTGGAGGGTTCGGCGCCGCGCTCGTCATCGGGCTGATCGCGGGCCTGATCCCAGCACTGCGGGCAGCACGGATGCCCCCGACCGAAGCGCTAAGGACGGTGTGACGATGGAGAGCTCGGATCCCACGACGGAAGTGATGGGAGCCGCGTCGGCGGCCGTGTCAGCGGCGGCGGCGGCGACCGGCCGCGAACCTCCTTTGCTGTCGACGCTGCGACCGCGCAGGCTCGCCGCGCTCGTTGCGGCGGCCACGGCCCTGGTGGTCGCGCTCGGCGGCGGTGCGGTCGCCACCGCTGCGGGAGCCTTCACCGTGACACCGTCTTCGGGGACCCCACAGAACACCTCGATCGGCAGCGCCTTCGAGCAGCGGCTCGTGGTCACCGTCTCAGGGCTCGCCACAGGGACAGGTTGCCCTGCCTCGGTGACCTTCAGCGCCCCGAGCTCCGGCGCGAGCGCCGTCTTCTCTACACCCCGCACCGGCACTGACACCGTCGGTCCCGTCTCGCGCACCGCCGACGCCACAGGTGACTGCATCTACCGGTCCTCGACCTTGTCGGCCAACGACACAGTCGGCTCGTACACCGTGAGCGCGTCGCTCGCCGGCGGGAGCGCACCCGTCGCGTTCTCGTTGACCAACGACGGCATCATGGCCTCGGCGGGTACACGCCAGACGGCTCAGGACGGGAGTGGCTTCGTCACACCCTTCCAGGTCACCGTGTACACGGACGGCGCCCCCGCGAAAGGAGTGGGCGTCGACTTCGTCGCCCCGAACGCCGGGCCGAGCGGCGTCTTCGCCACCACCAACACCGACACCGCTACTGCGACGACCAACGCCATGGGGGTCGCCACGGCGCCGACCTTCACCGCGAACGACACCCAAGGGACGTACACGGTGACGGCCACGACCACGGCGATCTCGGGCACCGCGTCCTTCACGCTGACCAACTCTGCGGCGGGGTTGCCCAGTTCCATCGCAGCGTCGGCGGGCGTGAAGCAGTCCGCGATCATCGGCGCGACGTACGCCCAAGCGCTCCAGGTGAAGGTGACCGACGCCAACGGCAACCCGGTGCAGGGGGTGGAGGTGACCTTCGCCGCGGGGAGCTCGAGCTCCGGGGCGAGCGGGAGCTTCGTCGGCTCGGGGCCGAGCGCGATGGCGGTCACGGGCTCCGACGGCGTCGCGGTCTCCCCAGAGCTCCAGGCGAACGAGGTGGTCGGCACCTTCACCGTGACCGCCACCACCGCCGGGCTGGGCACCGCCGCGGAGTTCACCCTCACCAACCTGGGGCCCACCTCCATCGTCGCGTCCACAGGCGCCAGACAGTCCGCGGTCATCGGCGCCACGTACGCCCGTGCGCTCGGTGTGAAGGTGACCTACAACGGCAACCCGGTGCAGGGAGTCGAGGTGACGTTCGCCGCAGGGAGCGCGACCACCGGGGCGAGCGGGAGCTTCGTCGGCGCGGGACCGAGTGCGATGGCGGTCACGGGCTCCGACGGCGTCGCGGTCTCCCCACATCTTCAGGCGAACGGGATGGCCGGCACGTTCACCGTGACCGCCACCACGGCGGGGCTCGACACCGCCGCGGAGTTCACCCTCACCAACCTGGGCCCCACCTCCATCGTCGCGTCGAAAGGCGCCGGGCAGTCCGCGGTCATCGGCGCCACGTACGCCCGTGCACTCCGAGTGAAGGTGACCTACGAGGGGAAGCCGGTCCAGGGGGTGGAGGTGACCTTCGCCGCGGGGAGCGCGAGCTCCGGGGCGAGCGGGAGCTTCGTCGGCTCGGGACCGAACGCGATGGCGGTCACGGGCTCCGACGGCGTCGCGGTCTCCCCACGCCTCGAGGCGAACGGGATGGCCGGCACCTTCACCGTGACCGCCACCACGGCGGGGCTCGGCACCGCCGCGGACTTCACCCTCACCAACCTGGGCCCCACCTCGATCGTCGCGTCGAAAGGCGCAAGGCAGTCCGCGGTCATCGGCGCCACGTACGCCCGTGCACTCCGAGTGAAGGTGACCTACAGGGGGAAGCCGGTGCAGGGGGTCGAGGTGTCCTTCGCCGCGGGGAGCGCGAGCTCCGGGGCAAGCGGGACCTTCGTCGGCGCAGGACCGAGCGCGACGGCGGTCACGGGCTCCGACGGCGTCGCCGTCTCCCCACGCCTCGAGGCGAACGAGTCGCCCGGCACCTTTACCGTGACCGCCACCACGGCCGGGCTCGGCACCGCCGCCAAGTTCACCCTCACCAACCTGGGCCCCACTTCCATCGTCGCGTCGAAAGGCGCAAGGCAGTCCGCGGTCATCGGCGCCGCGTACGCCCGTGGACTCCGAGTGAAGGTCACCCACAAGGGGAGGCCGGTCCAGGGGGTGGAGGTGACCTTCGCCGCGGGGAGCGCGACCACCGGGGCGAGCGGGAGCTTCGTCGGCTCGGGACCGAGCGCGATGGCGGTCACGGGCTCGGACGGCGTCGCCGTCTCCCCACGCCTCGAGGCGAACGAGATGGCCGGCACCTTCACCGTGACCGCCACCACGGCCGGGCTCGGCACCGCCGCCAAGTTCACCCTCACCAACCTGGGCGGCGCTCCCGCGACCGTCACTCCTGGGGCGGGGGTCACACAGAAGACCGCCGTCGGCCACGCCTTCGGCATTCCGTTGTCGGTCACGGTCTCCGATGCGGAGAAGAACCCGCTCGCGGGCGTCAAGGTGACCTTCGCCGCGCCGGCACGCGGGGCGAGCGGGACCTTTGCCACCACCCACACCCGGACGGTCACCGTCAAGACCAACGCCTCGGGCATCGCGGTCGCACCGGACTTGCGGGCCAACGACGTCTCCGGCGGCTACATCGTGACCGCATCGGTCCGCGGGGTGAGCCCGCCCGTCGCCTTCGCGCTGGTCAACGAGGCGTAGTCACCTCGGGCAAGCCACCAGGTGCTTCCCGTCTGACCCGAAAAGGGCCCCATCCCTTTAGAGGTTCGCGGCCAGGTGGTCGACGGTCTCTCGTGGGATGGCGAGCTTGCCGCCGAGGATCGTGAAGCGGGTCACGACGGCGCCGCCAATGCCCTGAGTGCCGGCCTTGTGCAGGAAGTCGCTGAGCGGGGCGCCGATCGTCGTCGGGTTCTCCGTGAGGACGAGCGGCTCCGGGTCGTTCGAGGAAGGCCCGTCCGCGGCGACGACTGCGCCGGCGAGACCGTCCCCGAAGGAGGCCCCCTGGGCGACGGTGAGGGCGCCCGTCCCGTGCCACCCGACGCCCGTCGGCGCGGCGGTGGTCTCGAGCCTCGCGAGCTGGACGGCGGTGTCTGTGGCGTCCACTCCGGCGACCCTCAGCACCGACACGCCCTTGGCCTCGAGCGCGCTCACCACCGAGTCGGAGACGGCGAGCGGCCCGCCCATCACGATGACCTGCGCGATGTGGAGCGACGAGATCGCTGTCGCGGCGTATGGCGACAAGGACGTCGCTGTCGTGAGAAGGACCGGCAGGCGATCTGCGTAAGCGAGGGTGTCGGCGGCCTCGGCGTCCTGGAACCCGGTGCCGGTGGCGAGCACGGCCGTCGTGAGCGCTCCGGAGGTCGCCGGCGCGCTGGACGCGCTGCCCGCGGTGTCGTTGAACCGACCGTCGCCCCCGGTCGCGTTCTTACCCGCGTACGCCCCCGCCAGGTCGAGGCTGCCGACACCGCCAGCGCCCGAGGCCGCAGCCGCAGCGACCTGTGCCGCGGTCTCGTACTCTGTCGTGCCGGCGACGCGGCTGACGGTGATGTTGCTCCCCGCCTTCTGGCGACCGCCGCACGTGGTGGCAGGCGTCTCCGCGAGCTTCGTCACGATCGCTGTGGTCACCGCGAGCGGTCCGCCCAAGACGACGACGTGGGTGATCCCCTCGATCACGAGCGCGGCGGCAACGGCCGGAGAGAGCGCCTTCGGTGTGGTGAGCAGCGTCCCGGTCGAAAGACTCCGCGCGAGCGGGGCGCTTGCGAGCGCGTCGGGGTACGTCGTGTCGGTAGCGAGCAGGACAGGTCGTGTAGACGCTGTCGTGCCCGGACAGTGACCCTTCGCGGCGTCGAACTGCTGCTCCAGCTCCGCCGCCGCGGTGGCGGCGGATGTGTTCCCCGAGATTCTTGTGTAGGCGGTGAACGGCATCGAGATGGGCGTGCTCGCGTCCCCGGTCAGCTGCGGGTCGTGGTGGAATTGCGGCCAGGTACCGGGGTCGTCGACGTTGTTGCCGTCGGATGTGGCGATCTCGAAGTGCTCGACTATGGCGTTGTCCGGCTGGTAGCCCGCGACCGTGATGCCGATGCTCCCGTTCGCATCCTTGGTGATGACCGGGGCGTTCTGGAAACCGGTTGTCGTGATCACTGTGGCGTCGAGCACTTGTCCGTCTCGTGCTGTCAGCACGTCGAAGCCATTGATCGTGCCGACGACGACGATCTGCTTGCCTGTGCCGAGCTCGGTCGTGACCGGTGAGCCGAAGATGTGGTGCTTCAGTTGGGCGTGCCACACCGTCGCGCCGTTCGCACCGTCGAGCGCGTAGACGCCGCCCCCGTATGTGGTGACGAGCACCTGCAGCTGTCCGTTGCCGAGCACGTCGGCGAGGGCGGGGCTCTCGTAGCCGGTTGTGCCCGCGAGCCTTCGCGCCCAGACCTGTTGACATTGGGCGTCGACGGCGATCACCTCGTCGTGCTGCGACGCCGTTGGGAATGTCGGCCCGGTGCCGGCCACGATCCCGATCGCCGAGCCGGCGAGGAAGTTCCCGACGGCGGGCGACGAGTTGACGGACTCGTCGGTTGTGTCCTGGCAGAGGAGGTTTCCAGTCGCGCTCAGGATCCGGATGTGCCCGCCCTGCGTGTACAGCTTCCCGAACGCGAGGCCCCCGGTCTGCGCACCCCCCTCGACGATCTCGTTCGTGCCACCGCCCTCGACGTCGGCGATCGCCGGCGTGGCGAAGTTCGAGTCGGCCTGGAACCACGGGAACCCCGGCAAGACGGCGCGCGTCACGGCGTTCATCGCTTGGGTCTCCTGGCCGAGCGTCCCGGCCACGGCACTGGTGACTCCGTCGAGTGTGCCGATCGCGATCCCTGCGAAGACCCCGTTCGCTGCGCAGACGTGGTCGGCCGAGGGGTTCGGCGCCTGGACGAAATGGTGAGCTCCTGTCGGGAGCAGCCACTCGTACCCACCCCCGCAGGGCTCCGCCGCGTTGCCGCTCCCGACGAGCACCGTGTCGAACGTTGCGCCGGGCGGGCTCAGCTCCGACGGCGTCGATGTCACCTGTATGCCGAGGTCCTTCGGCCACCCCGGCAGGGCGTGGCCGGTGGCCAGGTTCAGCGCGTAGACGCGGCCCGAGCGGTCGCCGAACACGACTGCCGGACCACCTGGCAGTGTGGAGATCGAGGGCGACCCGAGAGCCACCCCGTTGTGCGGACCGTCTGTGAGCCTCACGCGCCACACCTCGTGCAGCGGGAGGGCTTGCGGCGCCGCCTTGGAGGAGGCTCCCGACGAGGACGCCGCCAGCTGGGCCCCGCCGACCGCCACCAGGACGGCGAGACCCGCCATCCCGATTCCCCTCGGGTGCCACGCCCCGTCGCCGCGCGTCCTGCGCCGCCTCCGCATCCGGACCTCCCCTTGGCCCTTGGTCCCCTTCATGGGACCCCGTCGTGGACCCGGGCAGTCTGGCATGTCGGCGGCTCGGAATGGCACCGTCGGTGACGGAGCCCCTGGTCGGGCCCCCGGAGACACCGCTGTAGTCTTTCGAGGATGACCGACGGTTCCGGCGCGGAGCCGGCGCGCCTCACGCCGGAGACCTACGAGCGGCTCCAGGCAGAGCTCGAGGACTTGACGACGCGCGGGCGTGTGGAGATCGCCAGGGCGATCGAGTCCGCCCGCGCGCTCGGCGACCTCTCCGAGAACGGCGACTACCACGCCGCCAAGGACAGCCAGGGGAAGATGGAGTCGAGGATCCGCCAGCTCCAGGCGCTCTTGAAGCACGCCGAGGTCGTGGAAGCCGGCCCGGCCGACGACGGGACGGTCGCCCAGGGCGCGGTCGTCACGCTTCGGTACGAGGGTGACGACGACAGCCAGGACTTCTTCGTCGGCTCCATCGAGGAGCGCCGTGGCGACATGCCCGTGGTCTCACCGAGCGCTCCGCTCGGGCAGGCCCTCATGGGAAGGTCTGCGGGCGACAAGGTCGAGTACGACGCACCCGGCGGCACGCTGACGGTGGAGAT
>JASHYA010000107.1 GCA_030043315.1 Acidimicrobiales bacterium | reverse complement strand
GTCTCTCCTTGTCAGTGTCGTACCGCTGCACTGTTGCGGTGCAGCATCTCCTTCCGCTGCTTCGAATTTCTTCGTTGCCCCCCCGGCAGCGACTTCGGCTCGCTCCCATGAGTCATCGCGTCGCGAGCGATGTGTGCCACGTGCGCGTCAGCGAGGGAATACGCGATCTCCTTACCCGTGCGGACGCCTACCACGAGACCGCTCGTGCGGAGCACACGAAGATGCTGGGAGGTGAGGGATTGGGAGATTCCGAGCGATGCCACAAGTTCGTGGACGCAGCGCGTTCCTTCGGCCAGCTCGAGCACGATGGCCAGCCGGTGGGGAGCGCTGAGCGCCCGAAGGAGCTCGCCGGCGGCGTGCAGGGCATGCGGGCTCACCGGCGGCCGCACGAGCGACGTCGGTACAGCGGAATTCATACCAACATATTAGCAGACCTTGATATGACTTGACCAGCGCGGCCTCCCGGCGCGAGGCGAGCCGAGCACAGCCCGTGGAGGACAGAATCGAGGAGTGACCGGGGATCGACATGAGTGGCCGGAGCTCCCGCCCTACGAGGAATGGCGGGCGACCTGCGACACCCTCCACGCCCATACGCAGTTGCTCGGAAAGCTGTGCGTCGCATTGGCGCCGCCCGAGCCACAGCTGCAGCACGCGGCCCTTCAGCTCACGGCACGGGGCTTCGAGACGCGACCGGTTCCGGCCCCGGACGGTTCAGGCGCAATGGTGGTCTGTCTCGACCTCCACATGCACGATGCGATCGTCGAGCACACCGACGGTCGAACCGCCCGGCTACCCCTGACCCCCCATCGGCCGGTCGCCGAGGTGACGAAGGAAGTCGTGGCGGCGGTTGCAGAGATGGGCGGGCGAGTGCACATCAACATGCGTCCTCAAGAAGTGCCGTGGGACGTGCCACTCGACCGGGACTACGAACACCACACGTACGACCCCGGTCAGGTCTCGGCCTACTTCGCCGCCGCGACCAGGGCGGCGCTGGTCCTGGCCGAGTTCCGGGCGCCCTACAGAGGCCGCTCGTCGCCGGTCAACGCGTGGTGGGGATCGTTCGACCTGGCGGTCAGCCTGTTCTCCGGCCGACCTGCCGACCCCCCCTCCGACGACTTCATCATGCGCAATGCGGGCAACGCCCAGCAGATCGAACTGGGCTGGTGGCCTGGAGACGCCCGGTACCCCAGGGCCGCCTTCTTCGGGTTCGCCGCTCCCGCTCCTGACTCGTTCGCGACCGCCCGGTTGTCCCCGCCGGCTCGGTGGGAGACCGACCTCGGTGAGTACATCCTCGACTGGGACGACGTCGCCTCGGCTCCCGATCCCCACGAACGCGCCGTCGAGTTCGGCCGATCGGTCTTCCAGCACGGCTGCATCAGCTGCAACTGGGATCAACTGCTGGCTGACAGCGGCCGGGGGGTGCCGCCCCCGGTGCAGTAGGTCGCCGCGGGACGGCAGTCCGACGAGTCACTGCCGACCGCGGCAGCGTGCATGACGGGGTACGGGGCTCTTTGTCCCACGCGGTGCGCTCACCAGCCGAGCTCTCTCAGGCGGCGGTCGCCGATGCCGAAGTAGTGCCCCACCTCGTGCAGGACGGTACGGCGTACCTGTTCTTTGACCTCTGCCTCGGTGCTGCTGCGCGCGAGGATCGGAAGACGGAAGATGGTGATCCTGTCCGGCGTCACGCCGGTGTAGCCGAGAGTTCGCTTGGTCAGGGGAACCCCCTGGTAGAGGCCGAGCAGCGGGCTGTCGAGCGACCCGTTCTCGACCATGACGGCAACGTTCTCAAAATGGCTGGCGAACTCCGGAGGCAGAGAGTCGAGCGCCTCGGATACGAGCTCTTCGAATCGTTCCTCACTGACCTCGATCACGGTCGACACTCTCGCGCCACCGTTGACGCCGCACAGGTCCGTAGGCGGTGCCGGGACCCTGACGACTAGCGGGCGAGAAGGTCGTGGATCGCGTCGCGCAGGAGCGGAGCGAGCTCCTCGGACTTCGGGCCAAGGGCCTCGCCGCCGATGAAGAGGACGCCGAAGACCGCGCCGAGCGAGCAGGACATGCGCACCCGGTCGCGCAGGGAGATCGACGGGTCGGACAGGATCTCACGCAGCCGCGCCTGGAGGTCCTCGTGCTGTGCCTCGTGGTTGTCACGGTGGATCCGCTCGAGGACCGCCTGGTTCCGCTCGTGCATGAGGAACAGGGGACGCTGCGCCATCATCTCGTCGAGCAGCGACGAGAGGAGCGATTCCCACACCTCGAGCGTCACCGGTCCCTCGGCCATTCGCTCCAGGCTCGCGACACCGAGCTGGTGCATGCGCAGGTGCAGGGCCATGAGGATGTCTTCCTTCGAGCGGAAGTGGTAGTAGATCGCAGCCTTGGTGAAGCCCAGCCGGTCGGCGATCTCCTGCAGCGTGGTGGCGTCGAACCCCTTCTCCGTGAAGAGCTGCAGGGCGGTATCGAGGATGCGGTCGCGGGTCGGCGTCGGCTCCAGCTCCGCTTGCTCGGATCGCCCTCGCGGTCGGGCGTCCTGGCCCGGGGCGGCTGCCGCCCCGGGGGCGCTCCCTCGTCTCATCTCGTCATCCTCCGCGAAGTCGTCGTGCCACTTACTTGACAGCTAGTCAGCCACGCGCTTACCGTGTGGCTAGGAAGAGTTTACCGGCCGGCTAGTCAGGTGAGACGGATGACCCAAGCCATGATCGAGGTGGACGCACTGACCAAGCGGTACGGGGAGACCCAGGCCCTGGCCGGGGTGGACTTCTCGGCTGCGCCGGGAACCGTCCTCGGGTTGCTCGGCCCGAACGGCGCCGGCAAGACCACGGCGGTCCGGGTGCTGACGACGCTCGCGCTGCCAGATTCCGGACGGGCGGCGGTCGCCGGGATCGACGTCGTCCGCCACCCTGCCGAAGTCCGTCGTCGCATCGGGGTGGCGGCCCAGGACGCGACCCTCGACCGCCTGCTCACCGGGCGTCAGAACCTCGTCCTCGTGGCGGAGCTGAGCGGGATGAGCAGGCGGCTCGCACGGGCGAGAGCGGCCGAGCTGCTCGAGGAGTTCGAGCTCGCCGACGCCGCCGATCGGGTCGTGAAGGGCTACTCCGGCGGGATGCGTCGCAGGCTGGACGTGGCGGCGAGCCTTGTGGCGCGTCCGCCGGTGCTGTTCCTCGACGAGCCGACGACCGGGCTCGACCCGTCCAGCAGGCAGCGGGTGTGGGAGGCGGTCCGTCAGCTGCTCGCAGGGGGCGTCACCGTGCTCCTCACCACCCAGTACCTCGAGGAGGCGGATGCGCTGGCGGACCGGATCGTCGTGATCGACCACGGGCGTGTGGTGGCCAACGGCACGCCTCTCGAGCTCAAGCAGGCGAGCCGCGGCGCGCGGGTGGAGGTGACCCTCGCGAGCCCGCACCCCGAGGCCGTCGCGGCCGTCGCCTCCCTCGTCAACGGGCCTGTGCGCGTGAGCGACGACGGTCGGCATCTCGGCGCGGGCGTCGACCCGGTCCCCGGGCTGGCCACGTCGATCGTGCGTGCGCTCGACCTCGCCGGGATCCTCGTCGACAACGTCGAGGTCCGCCAACCCTCGCTCGACGATGTCTTCTTCTCGCTCACCGGTGGCGAGCTCAACGGCGGTCGTCCCCCCGAAGGCCCCGAGCAGGCGGACGACGGCCACAAGATGCTGGAAGGAGCACGGTCATGACCGTGATTACCGAAGCGCCCCCGCTCGTCACGATGCCGTCACCGGAGGCGAGATCGGCAACGAGCCGGCGGATCCACGACGTCTGGGCGATGACCCGCAGGAACCTCGTGCACATCTCGCGCGAACCCATGCAGCTGTCCGACGTGACCTTGCAGCCGGTCCTCTTCACCGTGCTCTTCGTCTACATCTTCGGGGGCGGCATCCCGATCCCGCACGGGAGCTACAAGGACTTCGTCCTCGCCGGACTGCTCGCACTGAACCTCGTGACGTCCACGATGGGCACCGCAGTCGGGCTCGGCACCGACATGCACGAGGGCATGATCGACCGGTTCCGCGCCTTGCCGATGTGGCGCGCGTCCGTTCTCGTCGGCCGCTCCCTGGCCGATCTCACGACCTCGTGCCTCTGCGCGCTCATTGTGGGGGTGACCGGTCTAGTGGTCGGATGGCGACCCGATGCCGGCGTCGCGTCGGTCGCCGCCGGCTTCCTGCTCGTCCTGTTCTTCGCCTACTCGTTGACCTGGGTCGCGATGTGCGTAGGGCTCAACAGCAAGAGCCCGGAGTCGGCGGCGTCCTTCGGCTTCATCGTGCTCTTTCCCCTCGCATTCATCTCCAACGCCATGATCCCGACGCAGCACATGCCCGGTTGGCTCAAGGACGTGGCCGACTGGAACCCGGTGAGCGCCGTCACCGCGGCGGCTCGACACCTCTGGGGAAACCCCAATCCGTCTGCGGCGATCAACGCCTGGCCTATGCAGCACCCGGTGGTGGCCGCAGTGGCGTGGTCCGTGTTGGTCCTGGCGGTCGCCGCGCCGTTCGCCGCATGGACGTTCCGTCGGCGCACGACCGAGTGACCCTCGACATGCCGCGCACCACATCGTCGCCCCGGGAGGACACCGGGAACAGCGCCCTTCTCGTGATGGACGTCCAGCGCGGGGTGGTCGACCGATATGCGGGCGATGGAGCACTTGTGGACCGCCTGCGCCAGGCCGTCGCCGCGGCGAGGGCGATGGCTGTGCCGGTCGTGTTCGTCCGTGTCGCCCTCCGCCCGGGCCGCCCCGAGGTGAGCTCGAGGAACAAGGCGTTCGCAGCCGCCTCCCTCTCCGGGTTGTCTCTTGGCGAGCAGGACGAAGCGACCCAGATCCATCCGGCCCTCGAGCCCCAGGTGGGGGACCCAGTGGTGGTCAAGAAGCGGGTGAGCGCGTTCACCGGCAGCGACCTCGAAGTCCTCCTGCGCTCGATGGGGATCGAACACCTGGTGCTCACCGGGATTGCCACCAGTGGCGTGGTGCTTTCCACCCTGCGGGAAGCGGCCGACCGCGACTACGAGCTCACGGTGCTGCACGACGCCTGCGCCGACGCTGACCCCGAGGTGCATCGCGTGCTCACCGAGAAGATCTTCCCCCGCCAGGCGGAAGTGATCTCGGTGGCGGAATGGGCGAGCCGTGTCCCTGTTCGCGAAGGCGGGCGTTGAGCGTCAACGGCCGAGCGGACCGAGCCCTCGCTCAGTCCCCGAGGGCGGCACCGAAGAACTGCTCGGTTGCCTCCCAGTGGCGCTCCGCGGCGGCCGCGTCGTAGCTCGGGTTGTCGGGGACGGCGAAGCCGTGGTGAGCCTGGTAGGTCTCGATGGTGTGGACGACCCCCGCTTCGCTCAGGGACTTCTCCAGTAGGTCTCGCTGCTCGTCGGGGAACGACTGGTCCTCGATCGCGCCCCCGACGTACACGGCCGCCTCGATGGTGCCGGCCTTGTGGTGAGGGCTGTCAGGGTCGTCAGCCTTGGCGAGGTTGCCGCCGTGGAAGGAGGCCGCGGCAGCGATGCGCGGGCCCAGGTTCGCGGCGGTCACCAGCGAGAGCCGGCCACCCATGCAGTAGCCGGTCGTGCCGACGCCGCCCGGCTTCTTCCCGGGCAGCGAGTCGAGGTAGTCGACGAAGGTCTCGGCGTCGCGCACCACCATGTCAACCGTGTAGCCGTGGATCATGGCCATGAGCTTCTCCGCGCGCTCCTTTGTGGAGAAGGCGGTGCGCATGTCGATGGGATCGTAGGGTCCGTTGCGGTAGTAGAAGTCGGGAACCAGGACCACGTAGCCCAGATCGGAGAGCCGCGCCCCCATCTCCCGCATGGTGTCGCGCATCCCTCCTGCGTCGGGGAACATGATCACCGCCGGCCAGGGCCCATCTCCATCGGGGAGGCTGAGCGCGGCCGGGCAGGTCCCGTCTGCCGTAGTGATCTCCACAGAGCGTTGCGTCATGTCGACTCCCTTCGTGGTACCGGTATCCGGACCCTACAGATCGTCGTCCCTCTCCAGCCAGGCCGCCGGAACGGGCGCAGTCGATCGGCCGCAAGGGCAGACGCGACCAACGATGCCAAGATGGAGGAGGAGCCGGTCAAGAGCAAGCACACGGGTGCGAGATGGCGAGAAGCTGGATGGCGATAGCGACGTGCGCGGCTTGCGTCGCGGGGACCGTGCTCGCCTGGAGCGTAGGAGCGGGTGCGTCCACCTCTTCAGCTCACGAGCTTTCGCCCGAGCGGAGCCCGGACCCAAGGGTCGTGTCATCGGTTTCCGCCCTTCCGGGGGTGCTCGCGTACGTCAGCGACTCCGACTACTACGGGTCGGACGGGAAGGAGAAGCTCGCGACTGCGTCGCCCGGCGGGGCCCACGAGCGGACGCTGCTCGCCCCTGCAGACGCCGACATCGGGTTGCTCGAGTTCTCTCCTTCCGGCAGGCAGCTGGCCTACTTCCACGACTCGTCGGCCGGGGCCACGGTCGAGGTGATGGACGTCGCCACGCGGAGAGCGGTCAGGGTCCTCAAGCTTCGAGGCACGAGCGCCTACCTGGACGGCCTGGCGTGGACGCCGGACGGCCGCGACCTGATCGTGGGATCGAACGAGCGCCCCGGCTCCTCGACCACTCACCCGGAGACGGCACTGTGGAGGGTGCCACTCGCAGGGGGCAAGCCGAAAGAGCTCACCTCCTTCGAGGACGCCGGTGACCCGGTGGTCCTGCCCGACGGAGATCTCGTGTACGTCGTCTCGAAGACGTTCTCCTCGACCTCGTTGAAGAGGAGCGCCTTGTGGATCAGTGGCCCGAACGGGTCCCACCCGCATCGTCTCTTCACGAGCGCCCACTTCGTGGACACGCCCGCGGCGTCGCCAGACGGCGGGATCCTGGCGTTCTCCTTGGTCGTCTCCGACACGTCCATGCACCTCGAGTCCCTCACAATCTCGACTCGGCATCGAAAGAACCTGACGCCGCCGGTGAAGGATCGCACCGATATCTCGCCGTGCTGGTCGCCGAACGGCAGCGCGATCATGTTCCTCTCGTCACGGGCCGGGAGGCACGCGACGACAAAGTCCGACCAGCTGCTCGACGCGTACGTGATGACAGCGACAGGCAGGAACCCCAAGGAGGCCATCGCGCGCCCGGGCGACAAGTGGTCCCTGGTCGTCGTCGCGTGGGGTCCCTGAGGTCACGGGACGCGCCCCCCTGCTCACCGGGGACCCCAGGCTGCGGGCTCATTCGCGTCGCCACCGGGACGCGGGGGTTTGCGACGGTTCGCGGAGAAGCGAAGATCGGGGTTGGTGATCCGCGATTGCCTGAGGTTGTCCGGCCTCGTGGACTAGCCACCGGAGCGCTCGAGTACCTCCGCAGGCTCCTCGTCGAGCCGCGCACCCCGGGTCTCGGGGATGACCCACACCACGACAGGCACGGCCAAGAGGAAGAAACCCACCAACACCGTGACGGCCGTCCCGACGGTATGCAGCGGCGCGGTGCTCGCCCCGAGGATGCCGACGAGTGCCGGGCCGAGGACGGACCCCGTGTTGCCGAAGCCATTGCGGATCCATGCGGACGCCTGCGCACGGATCCGCGTGGGAAACAGTTCGGTGGCGAAGGCCGAGAGGACCGGTGCGATGCCGATGCCGAAGAAGGCGGTCCCAACGAGGAAGGGCAGCATTACCCAGCGGTCGGTCACCTGGAACGTGACGACGGCGCAACCGACCGCCCCGATGACGTAGACGACGGCGGTCGGTCGGCGACCGACGCGGTCCATCATGCGGCCGCAACTCAGGTACCCGAGCACGCTGACGAGGGCCGCGCCGGCGAAGAACGCGCCCGCGGTGCCGGTACCGAAGTGGCGCTCGTGTTCCGCGTAGTAGGTCCACCAACCGACGGCCGCAGCTGACGCCAGGCCTTGGAGGAACGCAATTGCCCCCACCGCCGAGACGCGAAGCCGCGCAGCGCCGCGAAAGACTGCCACCGAACCTTCGACCACTTGACGCAAGCGCAATTTCGTCATCGGGCCTCGGGCCGTTCGAGCGCGAAGGAAGGCTTCGCTCTCGCGGAGCTTGCGCCGAGCGACGGACACGACGAGAAGCGGCACGGTCGCCAGGAGGAAGAACGCCCGCCATCCGATCGGGTTGTGGAGGAACCCGACCGCTACGAGCAATCCGGCCAAGACCGCCCCGAGGGGACTGACGAGAAGAAGCCACGAGAGGAACCGACCCCGGCGTGCGGCCGGGACCTCCTCTGCGAGCAGCGTCACCGCCACGCCGAACTCGGCGCCGATGAAGACCTGCGCGCCGAATTGGAAAGCAGCGAAGGACCACAGGTCCCACGATGCGGCGGTGAGCGTCGTGCACACGGTGTAGCCGAGGATCGACCACATCAGAATCGGGCGCCGGCCGACGCGGTCGGCAGACAGGACCACGAAGAAGGCCACGAACTGGCCGGCGCCGATCGGGATGTTGGCCACCCCGATGGCCGCCGTGCCGACGTGAAAGGTGGCCTTGAGCTGGGTCAGTAGAACCGCTCTCAGCTCGCCGTCGTACGAGTTGAACAGCGCCGCTGGCAGGAGAAGCGCGAGGAGCGTCCGAAGATATTCAGACGACCGGGACGGTGCAGCGCCACCTGCAGCGCCTTCACCGGTGCCCGGAGGGGTAGCCGTACCTCCCGCGAGTGTGGGCCCGCGTCGGGAATCGGATTCGCCTCCAGCGTGCACCCTTGAAGTCTCGGGCGTCGGGGCTGCGGCTACAAGGCGGTGACCGCTGCATCCACTCGTGAGGGTGCGCCGGTCGCCGGTTCAGAGCCGGAGGGACAGGTCGGTGGACGGTCGCGTCCTCAGGAGGGAGCCGCGTCTTCGAGCGCCGCCGCTTCCCGAGGCTGGAGGCGAGACATCAGCGGGCTCATCGCGGTGCTCAGCGCAGTCTTGGCCTGAGACAGCCTCGCCCGATCCGCTTCGGAGATCTCGACGCCGCGGCGCCGGACCATTCGATAGAGCAAGCTGGAGAACGTCTCGACCTTCTCCATGAAGTCCCGCGCCGTCGGATCCTCGAAGAGGGCCGGAGCCGCAGTGAGCACCATCGAGGCGAGCGCCTGAACTTCGCTGTTCGGATCGCCGTTCTCCGGCTCATCGGGCGGAGCGAGCAGGACCCTCTCCGTCCGCAGCGCCTGCCCGTAGACGATCAGGGCCTGTACCGCGGCGACACGCTTCCGATCCTTGACCCTTCGACGGGCAGTCACCTGGTCCACCAACTGGATCGTCACTCCGAGGATCAGGACGCTCGTCACGAACGAACCGAGCAGCGAGTGTCGGTCCCACCACGCGCCGACGTCGCGAATGGTCAAATCGGTGACCACCACCGCGGCGATCAGGACCAACGTCGCGGTGCCACCTCCAGCAGAAATGCGGCTCACGAAGTCACATTTGATACCAAGACTCCCTCTGGCGTAGGGAGTCGGAGCTCTAGAGCTCGTCGAGCTCGAAGGGGCGGGCGCGGCCAAAGTGTCCGTCTCGGGCCGGATCCTCGCCCCCCTCGTCACATCCAGCAGATCTGTTCCGTCACACAGACGGCAGATGAACCGGGAGAATGTGTGGCGTGGGCGAGTGGCTGGCCGAGCAGTTCGAGGAGAGCAGACCGAGGCTGCGTGCCATCGCCCGTCGGATGCTCGGCTCGCCCACCGAAGCCGACGACGCCGTCCAGGAGGTGTGGCTGAGGTTGAGTCGGTCCGGTTCCGAGGGAATCGACAACCTCGGTGGATGGCTCACGACCGTCGTCTCCCGCGTCTGCCTCGACATGCTCCGCTCTCGCCGTTCGCGCCGAGAGGAACCGGTCGGGTCCGACCTGCCCGAGTCGGTGAGCCTCGGTGACGAGGACGGGAGACCTGAGCAGGACGTGCTCCTCGCCGACTCGATCGGTCCCGCGCTGGTGGCCGTGCTCGACTCCCTCGACCCCCGTGAGCGACTGGCGTTCGTCCTCCACGACCTCTTCGGGGTGCCGTTCGCTGAGATCGCCCCCATCGTGGATCGCTCACCGGCGGCGACCCGTCAATTGGCCAGCCGCGCCCGCCGACGGCTCCAGGGCCAATCGGGGGCGGACCTGCAGCCGGCCAGAATTCTCGATCCGCGCCGGATGGCGCTGGTCGACGCCTTCCTCGCCGCCTCCCGGAACGGGGACTTCCAAGCGCTTCTCGCACTGCTCGATCCCGAGGTGGTATTGCGCGCCGATCCGGTGGCGGTGCGGTCGGCTTCCGCGCGACAGGAACGAGGCGCGCCGTCGCTCGACGAGGCCATCAGAGGCCGCGACGCAGTTGCGAGGGTCTTCGCGGGCCGCGCGGCAGCTGCACGTGCCGCGCTGGTCGGTGGAGTCCCGGCCGCAGTGTGGGCGCCGGGCGGGCGAGCTCGCGTCGCCTTCGTGATGAAGTGGCGTGAAGGCAAGATCGTCCAGATCGACATCGTGGCGGATCCACGTCGCCTGCGGGAGCTCGAGCTCGTCTTCTGATGAGGTGGCGGTCGTTCCGGTCGTGGATCTCGTTCCGCACAAGCACGGCACCACGGCTCGGTCACACGGGCGGGTTCGCTCTCGTCATACTTCCGACGACACCCACCGGGTCGGCACGACCCACGAACTGACCGAGGAGTGCTCATGAGCGGTTCTTCCACCGAGGGGATCAAGACCGTGCTCCACCCCGTGACCGACACCGCGAAGGCGAAGGCGGTGTACGCAGCGTTGCTCGGCGTCGCGCCGCAGGTCGACGAGGCCTACTACGTCGGTTTCGACGCTGCCGGCCAGCACATCGGGCTGGTGCCAGGCGGCGGGCCGCAGGGCATGACCTCGCCGGTCGCGTACTGGCACGTGCCGGACATCGAGGCGAAGCTGGCCGAGGTGACCGCCGCCGGCGCCACGCTGAAGGAACCACCGCACGACGTGGGCGGCGGACGCCTGGTGGCCAGCGTCGCTGATCCCGATGGCAACGTCCTCGGGCTGATCCAGGACCGATGAGCTCGTCCGTCGTCATCCCGTCCACAGCGTCGCCACCGCACCGAGGAACAACGCTGATGCGAGCGATCCCGGAGGGCGGACCTCACGTGGATCTGCAGAGGATGGCCAGCGTGCTCAGGAGCCCGTCCATGTCGACGTAGCACCCCTGAAGATGCCGTCTGCCGGTCGCACTGTCGGAGAACGCCGTGCGCGAATGCAGGACTCGCACATTGTCGAGGATCAGGCAGTCTCCCGGCTCGAGCCGAAACGTGACCTGGAGCTCGGGTCGGGAGATGATCCGGGTGAACTTGCGGTACGCGGCGTAGAACTCCGCCACGACACCGGCGGGAAGGGATCCCGGCTGCATGGAGCGATGGTTCAGGCGGACCTCGCGGATCCGTCCGAGCGGGTCGAGACCGATGATGGGTCGCTCTGCACGGAGAGCGGCACGGGCGTCACTCCACGCGAAGAGCACCGGCGTTTCGGCGAGTAGCTGGAAGGAGGATGGATCCTCCGCTCGCAACAAGGCTGCAGCCTCGAAGCCGTCCACGAGACCCGACTCGCCGCCATCGATCGCATTGGAGAGGCAATGGAGCAGCTGCAGCGTCGGCACGGGGTCGCGGTAGGGGTTGTCGGTGTGCGGCGCGATGGCGAGCCCGGTGCAGGCGAGGTTGTTCGCCTCGACCTCCGCTCGTACGTCGAAGAGCTGGCCGTAGTTCGTCTCACGCACGTACCCGAAGGTCCGGGCGATGTCGAGCACGGTCCGTTCCGTCGTCGGCGTCCGCCGCAGGATCGCAACGCCGAGGTGGAGGACGTCCTCGAGCACGCGCCGCCGGACCGTGGCCTCTCTCCGGTACCCGTCCCAGTCCGCGACCGGCATGCAGCCGGCCAGCGCTCCGGCCGTCCACCGCCGTTTGTCCGCCTCGCTCCGGCCGTCACCATCCGGACGCCCCAACTGCTCGAGCAGCCAGGTGACCGGGAAGGCGGCGACGTGCCCGTCGGGTGCGAACCGGACCGTGACCAGACCCTCGGACTCCTCGACGGTCTCGACCGACAGATCCACCGGCAAGTCGAGGACCGAGGTCAGCTTCTGGCCGCTCCGCGGGTCACGACACCGCTCGCACGGACACGTGTCACGAAGCCAGACGGCCGGATGGGACCTCACGAGGTGCTCGACGCCATCGACAGCCGAGACCCCCGGAGCCGGAACCACCCTTGTCGTCGCCACCTCGCCATCATGGCGCGGGTCTCTGCTAATAACGTCTCGAGCCCGACGCCCGGGGCCGTTCGATCGAGACGAGAGGTGAGCGATGTCGGAGGTGAACGACTGGAACGACCGGATCGTGGCCGAATTCCGTGCAAACGAGGGCCGGGTGGGTGGGGGGTTCGAGGGGGCTCCGATACTGCTCGTGCACCATCGGGGTCGCAGTAGCGGGAGGGAGTACGTGAACCCGATGATGTACATGGCGGACGAGGCCGACCCCGACGCGGTGTACGTCTTCGCATCCAAGGCGGGCGCGCCGAAGAATCCGGACTGGTACTACAACCTCCTGGCAGCGGGCGAGGGGACCGTCGAACGAGGGACCGAGACGTACAGCGTCACCGTCCGCGAGCTGACCGGTGCGGCTCGCGACCGGATCTATGACGAGCAGGCCAGGCGATACCCGACCTTTGCGGAATACGCCAAGAAGGCAGCGGGCGCACGGACGATCCCGGTCCTCGAGCTCGACCGCATCTGACCGGCCGCGGGCAGGTCAACGGGTGGGGGTGGCCTCGGCCGACAGCGTGCGCGCGTACCCGGTGCCGAGCTTCACCCACCTCTCCAGCTGGCGCTTCGTTGCGACGTGCTCTGCGGAGACCCGCAACCAGCCGGTCATGGGCCGTTCCCTCATGATGGCGACTTCGGCGTGTGAGCGAGCCACGAGGCGCTCCGACTCGGCCGGGTCCACCCGGACGAGCACCCCTCCCTGCCTGCTCGCGGCGATCGCCATGTTCCCGTCGACGAGAAATGCGAGGCCGCCGAACATCCTCTTCTCCCGCACGCCGCGCTCGTGCGAGAGGAGCGCCCGAATCCGATGAGCGAGGTCCTCGTCGTACGCCACGGCCACGCCAAACTACCAACGCGTCCGATCCGGGTGCTCGCCGCTCGCCGAGGTCATCGCTCCCGCCGGCACGCTCATGGGGCAAGATCTGTTCCCATGGTCCAAGAGCCGCCGCACTTGAGTGGTCGTCATCAGGACACCCTCCGCCACGTCCTCGCCCACCCGCTGAGCCACAACGTCGAGTGGCAGGCGCTCGTGGCGTTGCTGCGCGAGGTCGGGTCCGTCGAGGAGCAGGGTGAACACGTCACGATCGAAGCAGGAGGTCAACGGCTCGTGTTGAGGAGACCTCGCGGAAAGGACGTTGAGGCCGACGAGCTCGCCGAAGTCCGCCGCTTTCTTGGGGCGCTCGGGTACCCGGCGGGCAGCTGAGCTGCCCGGCCGGTGAGAGCCCTCCTTCCGTCACCGATAGCCGAGGTCGACCTCTTCGAGGCCTACGGGGTGCCCACGCGTGGAGCCGGCGCACCATTCGTGCGCTGCAACATGATCTCGACGCTCGACGGGGCCATCTCGCTGCACGGCCGGTCGGGGTCTCTCGGCGGTCCGGCGGACCGTCGCGTCTTCCGGGTCCTGCGCGCGCTCACGGACGTGGTTCTCGTCGGCGCCGGAACGGCGCGCACCGAAACGTACGGGCCGGCCCGTCTCGACGACGAGCTGCGCGCGCGCCGGGTCTCCGCGGGTAGACCTCCGGTGCCGCCGATCGCCGTCGTCACCCGCTCGGGCCAGCTCGACTGGTCCTCTTCGTTCTTCACCGACGCTGAGGTGCGCCCGATCGTCTTCGTCCCAAATGACGTCTACTCCGGGGTGCGTGCGCGCGGGGAAGAGGTCGCAGACGTGGTGGCGGCAGGCGAGGAGCATGTAGACCCCCGTCTTGCGCTCGACCACCTGACGCGTTCCGGTTACCGCTCCGTCCTCCTCGAGGGGGGTCCGGCGCTGAACGC
>JASHYA010000106.1 GCA_030043315.1 Acidimicrobiales bacterium | reverse complement strand
TGGGAGCTGAGTGGCCCAGGCAAGAAGGCGGACTGCTCGGGTGAGGCGCCGAAGCTGGAGGCTACGGCGTGCGTGGCCGTCTATACGTATCTCCAGCACGAGGCCGCCAACACCTCGACCTACGCGAGCAACCCGCTCTGGCAGACGGTCGACGGGCCCTTCCGCCTCTCCTCGTTCTCGTCCGGGGGGTTGACAGTCGTCCTCGTCCCGAACAAGAAGTACTCGGGGCCCGACAAGGCGAAGATCGCTGCTTTCGACCTCAAGAGCTTCACCTCGGACTCGGCCGAGTACGACGTGCTCCGGAGCGGGACCTCGATCACCATCGGGTACCTGCCGTTCACAGACGCCCGCACCAAGGGCTCAGCCGCGCCCAACCCGGTGTCCGGCTACACGCTCGAGCCCTGGCTGGAGTGGGGCGACAACTACATCGACATCAACTACAACAACCCGACGATCGGACCGATCGAGCACCAGCTGTACTTCCGCCAGGCCGTACAGTCCCTCGTCAACCAGCAGGCGTGGATCCGGGTCGCCTTCAAGGGCTACGCGACCGCCGAGTACGGACCGGTGCCGGACACACCGGTGACGCCGTACCTGACGAAGTACCAGGCGAGCAACCCCTACCCCTTCAGCGTCAAGAACGCGCGGCACGATCTCACCTCCCACGGTTGGACGATCCCGAAGACAGGTCCGGCCACCTGCACGAAGCCGGGCACCGGCCCGCACGAGTGCGGCGCTGGCATCCCGAAGGGCCGGAAGCTGTCGATGAACCTCATCTACGCCTCGGGCATGGGGTCCCTCAGCGTGGAGGTGGAGACACTCCAGTCCGAGGCCCGCAAGGCGGGACTCGAGATCTCGCTGCGCGCCGTGCCGATCGACACGATCTTCACGTCCGATGCTCCGTGCACCGCGAAGCAGAGCGGATGCAGCTGGCAGATGCTCTACTTCGGTGGGCCCGTGAGCTCCGAGCCGTTCTGGTTCCCCGACGGGGGCCTCACATTCGTCTGCCATTCGATCGGGAACACGGAGAACTACTGCACATCGAGTCTCGATGCCTACTACCCGAAGGTGTACTCGGAGAAGGGCCTCACCGCTCTCCACTACGTGGAGAACTACGAGACCCGGCTGGCCCTGCGCGTCTCGGTGCCCGTCCAGGCCGTACAGCTGACCGAGGTGTCCAGCAAGCTCGGCGGCTACACCCAGAGTGGGACGACCGCGATCACACCACAGGACTGGTACTTCAAGTCGTGAGCCACTCGCCGCGCGGGTGAAGAGGGTCACGTCTCGCGCGCGCTCGAGCTCGATCCGCGGTCGGAGTCGGGGAGACGCGCCCGTGGGCAGAACCGACAATAGGGAAGGAAGAAGAAGGACATGCCCGAGCTGCTCCCCATCCCGCCGGTCCCGCCGATGCGGAGGGACATGGACATCATGGCCAACCGGCTTCCGTCGACGCGCGACCTGGCCGGAACGGAGCTCACGCTGCGGCTCGACGCCGGGGGCGCTCTTTCCCTCTCGCTCTCGGCCGAGGAGGTTCGGTGGAAGCTCGAGCAAGCCGACGGTACGAGCTGGTCGGGCGAGAACGACTACGACGCGGTCGAGGTGCGGCCGGGGATCTTCTTCGTCGACCACGTCACCGCCGACCGTACCGCAGCGTTCTCGATCGTCGTCGACCGCGAGCTGGGCCGGGCTGCCGTGGTACAGAACTTCCTCGTCGAGGGCGACGGGAGGACCGACCTCCGCTTGTTCGTCGAGCCGGCCCGGCTGGAGGGGCACACCGGGCCGTATGAGCCGATCGCTGAGACGAGGGAGCTTCTCGGCAAGCGACTGTTCTGTGAGTACAGCGAGCACGCGGCGCTGGAGCACATCTACCTGAACTCCGGCACGCTCGGTTGGCAGTGGGTGCTCGTCGAGGTTCCGGAGCTGAAGCGGGAGGTGGGCGTCGAAGCCGCCTCCTACTGGAAGATCCGGGACCAGCTCTATCTGCTCGCCTCCCGTGGCGACGAGCCGCTGGAGCTGACGTTGCTCCTCGACCTCGAGCAGCGCCGCAACATCGGCCGTCTCTTCGGGAAGAGCGGTTTCGGCGGCATCTTGGACCAGCGCTGCGGGGCGAAGATCGTCTTCCTCGGAGAGTTTTCCTACCCAGCGGACCGCCAGCCCGGATAGGAAGTCCCCCTATACATTGGCTCGGGGACAGGGACGCGAGGTCCTAGGGAGGAGGCCGGCACCATGACGGGCTACCTGTTCCGAAGGCTGCTCCAGGCAGTGGTGGTCCTCATCGTCGTCAGCCTCATCGTGTTCGGTCTCCTGCAGCTGCTTCCAGGCGGCCCAGCGCGCGCGGTGCTCGGCAACCGCGCGAGCCCGGGGGAGATCGCCAACTTCATCCGGCAGTACGGACTGAACCGGCCCCTCCCACTCCAGTACCTGATCTGGATGGGCCACCTCGTGCGCGGGACATTGGGCTGGTCCTACACCCAGAACCAGAGCGTGGCGAGCCTCATCGCCGAGCGGCTCCCGAAGACCCTCATCCTCACCGTCGCCTCGGTGGTGCTCGCCCTCTTGGTGGGACTCCCCGTCGGGATGGTCCAGGCGGTGAAGCGCAACCGGTCCCTCGACCAGGTGTCGACGTTCGTGAGCTTCGCCTTCTACTCGATCCCGTCCTTCTTCTTGGGCCTCGTGCTCATCATCCTGCTCGCCGTCGAGGTGCACTGGTTCCCGGCGGAAGGGCCCCAGGGGACGACCTTCGCGCAGATCATGACCAACTTCAGGGCCCTGATCCTGCCCGTGGTCACGCTGGCCCTCGGGGGCATCGCCCTGTTCAGCCGTTACATGCGCTCTTCGGTGATCGACAACCTCGTCGAGGACTACGTGAGGACCGCACGCGCCAAGGGCGCGGGCCGAGCGCGTGTGCTCATCCGCCACGTGCTCAGGAACGCGTTGGCGCCGATCGCCACGATTCTCGGCTTGTTCCTTCCCGTCCTCTTGTCCGGGGCGGTGATCGTCGAGAACGTCTTCAACTATCCGGGCATGGGCCTGTTGTTCTGGACAGCGGCGATCAAGCGCGACTATCCGACCGAGCTCGCCATCACGATGCTGGCTGCGCTGCTGACCGTCGTGGGCTCTCTGCTCGCGGACATCGCCTACGCGATCTCAGACCCCCGGATCCGGTACGTCCGCCGATGACCCTGACAGCCCAAGAGCTCCTCTCCGCCGACGACCTGGGCATCGCCGCCCGATGGGGCGGCGATGCCGGCTCGCCATCTCCCCCCTTCCTGGCGGCGGCAAGGACGTTCGTAGAGAACCGCCTCGCAGTCCTGGGTGCGGCGCTCCTCGTCCTGCTCGTCCTGTTCTGCTTCGTGGGTCCGCTCCTGTACCACACGAACCAGATCACGACGAACCTGGGGAATGCCGACCTTCCGCCGGGGGCCGGCCACCCGCTCGGCACCGACGAGGTCGGCTACGACGTGCTCGGCCGGCTCATGGCTGGCGGCCAGACGTCCCTGATCATCGGGATCGCCTCGGCGATGCTGGCCACGGTGGTGGGCACCGTCGTCGGCGCGGTCGCCGGCTACCTCGGGGGTGTCGTCGACGCGCTGCTGATGCGCATCGTCGACGGGCTGCTCTCGATTCCCGCCCTCTTGCTCGTGATCGTGCTCGCGACCATCTTCACGCCGTCGACGGCCCTGCTGATCCTGGTGATCGCCGCGCTCTCGTGGCTCACCACGGCACGGCTCGTCCGAGCCGAGACCCTCTCGCTCCGCGAGCGGGAGTTCGTCGAGGCCGTCCGGCTCGCCGGCGGGAAGGGCAGGCGGGCGGTGCTCCGCCACATCATCCCGAACACGATCGGCACGGTCATCGTCAGCGGCACCTTCCAGGTCGCCACAGCGATCCTGCTGCTCGCAGGCCTTGACTTCCTGGGGCTCGGCATCCCCCCGCCTGCGGCGAGCTGGGGGCAGATGCTCTCGACAGGGGTGAACTACGTCTACGACGGCTACTGGTGGCTGATCGTTCCCGCCGGCCTGGCCATCCTGTTGACCGTGCTCGCCTTCAACTTCATCGGAGACGGGCTGCGCGACGCGCTGGAGGCACGGCTGCGGAGTCGGTAGCGCCCGCCCGCTCGGCTCCTTTGTGCGGTGCAGAAGAACAGCCGCTAGGTTCGGCCGGTCGGACGTAGGGCAGCGACGAGCTCATCTGCGAAGCGGTCGATGTCTTCATCGGTGTTGTAGAAGTGCGGGGACATCCGAACGACCCCGAATCTCTCGGCGACGTGAACGTCGTTACCTCGAAGCCGTTCGACGCAGCCCGACGGGTCGTCGACGCGCACGCTGACGATGCCCGCCCGGGAACCCGCCGGTGCCAATGGAGTCAGTCCGGCCCCGGCCACCGCCTTCTCGACCTCGCCGGTGAGCCTGTCCACCCGCTCGTAGATGACCGCCCAGCCGATCTGCTCCAAGTACTCCATCGTCGCGTCGAGCACGTAGAGACCCGGATAGTTCGGGTCGGCGTATTCGAATGTGGCGCTCGGCGGCACGTTCCGGTATCCGCGGTAGGCGGGCACGAGCTCCGATCGGGCACGGTCTCGGAACACGCCGATTCCCGTCCCGAAGCCAGAGAGCATCCACTTGAACACCGCTGACGCGTAGACGTCGACGTAGGTGAGGTCTACAGCGATGGCCCCGAGCGACTGGATGCCGTCGACGACGAGCAAGGCACCCACTTCCCTGCACGCCCGGCCCAGTCGTGTGAGGTCGAGGCGGGTCCCGGTCAAGGTGTGCACGTGGGTGACCGCGAGCACCCGGGTCTTCGACGTGAGGGCGTCGAGCAGCCGCTGCTCGCGGAGGTCTTCGGCCATGGGCTCCACGCGGATCACCTCGCCACCGCGTTCTTCGGCCTTCACCCACGGCCACTGCACCGACGGGAAGTCGTCGCTGGCCACCACCACCTCGTCGCCCTCTTGCCAGTTGACGCTGTTCGCCACGAGGTTGATCACCTCGCTCGTGTTCCGGAAGAAGTTGACATCGCCGACTGGCACGCCGAGGAAGCGGGCGAGGCGGTTCCGGGTCCTCGTACCCTGCTCCTGCCAGATCAGCCGCCCATCAGCCCCCATGCTCGCCACACCGTCGTAGTAGCGACCGGCCGCTTCCGTCTGCCCACGCCAGGCGAGACCTGCTCCGGCTGAGTTGAGGTACACGCGTCCCTCGAGGTATGGGAAATCCTCCCGTGCGCGCTCGAGCCATGCCTCCATCTCTCCACCTCCGTCTCCACTCTCACCGCTCGGCCGTCGTGTCGAACGCCTGCCAGCCTCTCATGTGGGACGGCTCACAACGTTTGGAGGACCGCGTCCAAGGTGTCGACGAAGCGGTCGATGTCTTCGTGGGAGTTGTAGAAGTGTGGCGCGACAGTCACGGGTCCCATGCTCCCCCCGATGTCCACTCCACGTTGCTTCATCCCTTCGGCGACGGCCATGGAATCGAGGCCATCGATGCAGACGACCCCGGCATGCGCGTCGCGTGGCGTGACCACTTCGAGCTGCATCTTGTCCAGTGCGTCGAGCACGTGCGAGGCGAGAGCATCCACCTGCTCGAAGACACGCTCCCACCCGAGCCCCTCCAGATAGGCCAACGTGGCGTCGAGAACGTAGAGGCCGGGATAGTTGGGTGCTGCGTACTCGAAGGTCGTGCTCGGCGCTGGGTTTCCGTAGCTGCGGAACACGGGGGTGAGCACGGTCCGTGCCCGCTCACGGAAGACGCCGATCGCGGTCCCGAACCCCGACAACAGCCACTTGAACACGCTTGCCCCGTACACGTCGACGTAGGACAGGTCCACGGGCGTGGCGCCGAGCGCTTGGATTCCGTCGACGACGAGCACGGCGCCGACCTCCCGGCACGCCCGGCCGAGAAGGGTCAGGTCGAGGCGGGTTCCGGTCAAGTAGTGGACGTGCGATACCGAAAGGACCCGGGTCCTCTTGGTCAGTGCGTCGAGCAGGCGCTGCTGGCGCTCGAGGCCGTTCCCCGGGTTCACCCGCACGACGGTTGCGCCGGCCTCCTCCGCCCCGGTCCACGGCAAGACGTTGCAGGGGTACTCGTCGGCCAGCACGACCACCTCGTCGCCCGGCTGCCACTTCACGCTGTTGGCGACGAGGTTGACGACCTCGCTCGTGTTGCGGAAGAAGCCGACATCCTCGATCGGCACGTCGAGCAAACGTGCGACGCGCTCTTTGGCGCTGGTGAGCGGACGGTGCCAGAGCGACCGCGCATCGAAGGCGTGTGCGGCGACATCGAGGAAGTACTGGCTGGCAGCCGCCGCCGCACCAGGGAAGGGCAGCCCGACCGCCGCGGACAGCAGATAGACCCGGTGAGAGAGATAGGGAAAGTCCGCCCGAACCCGGGCCTCCCACTCGCCGGTGACCGACTGGTTCATCTCCGTCACCTGTCCTCCATCGAACGGAGCCCGCCCGTACCGGATGGCCGGACAGATGATTGTGCACGGTGCCCGTCCAGTCAACAGCCGGCGTCCCGCTCGACGAGGTCACCGTCGTTTCCTCCCGCTCCGAGCAATCGCTGCGGTATTGCGTCATTCCTGGGTTTAGTGCGATCGAAAGCGCGATGCCGCTCTCTCGCCTGTGGCGACTAGGTTGACACCGTGGACGGTTCACACGGGTGGCACGTGAGGCAGATGGCGAAGGGACTCGTCACCGTAGCGGTCGCGGCGGTGGCATCGGCTGCCTTTTCGACGTCGGCATACGCGGGATCTCCGAGCGTGAGCTCCCTCATCAAGACCGTAAAGGTCGCGATCGGAAAAGAGTCTGGCGCAAAGCTCGTATCCATCGAGCACTCGACTTCGTCCTCCGACGTCGCGAAGGAGAGCCTCTTCGCTGGTACCTCGAGCGGCCAAGAATCCTTCGCGGCCGGAGCCGCAGACGTGAAGATCAAAGTAACGTCGAGCGACGCCTATGTCAGCGGCAGCTCGTCTGGGCTGACCACAATCCTGGGCATGAGCTCGGCAGATGCGAAGAAGATCGGTTCGAAGTGGGTGTATTGGAAGCACGGCACGACCGAGTACTCCGATCTCAAGGCGGACGTGACCGTTTCCTCGCTGACATCGGTGCTTCCAAAGGCGAAGGGTACGAAGCTCTCTACGCACGTCACCGCGGGGTCCACGCTCTATGTCCTGAAGTGGACCACCGCGGCCACGAGCTCAACGTCGAAGTTGTCGAACACGCTCAGCGTGTCGATGCGGACGGACCTACCGGTGCAATCCACCTCGACCGCCTCGGGTGGCACAAAGGTGACCACGACGTTCTCGGGATGGGGCAAGCATGTCCGCGTGAGCGCGCCACCGGCAGGATCCACGGTGGCCGGCTCCACCATCAAGAGCTGACTCCCTGAGCTCATTCTCGAACGCGATCGGTACCCTCCGTTCTCTTGTGAGCTGATCGAACACTCGGTCCGGCCCAGGCTGCAGATCGCGCAAAGGCTCAGACGATGGCGAGAGCCTGGACCTCGAGGAGGAATTCGGGGCGGACGAGCGCGGCGACCTGGACGAGGGAGCCCGCAGGGGGAGCCGAGGTGTCCACGAACTCGTCGCGTGCCTCGTGTACGGCATCGATGTACGCGATGTCGGTGAGGAAGTACGTGAGCTGCACGACGTTGCCGAATCCTGCTCCGGCGGCTGCCAGGCAGCGACCGAGGTTCGCGAAGACCTGTCGGGCCTGCGCGCCGGCGTCTCCGGGCCCTACGAGGCGGCCCTCTGCGTCGATTGCAACCTGGCCGGACACGACGACAAGCCTGCCCGCGCCGGTCATCACTTGCGTGTAGCCGTTGCCAGGGAGGATGCCATCGGGAGCGGGAATATGCACGATGTCAGCCACGGCGGCCATTCTCACTGAAACGGCTCGGCCTGGCAACGACGCGGCCTCGCCGTGACGGCGTTTGGCGGACGAACTCGAACCGTCGATGCTGGCGACCGCTATGAGCCGTACCCCGGTGTGCTGCAGGACGTCCGAGCAGAACCGCTCGACCACCGATCCGGTCGCCAGGTCGACGTTCGCGACCTCTGTCCCCGGCCGGAACGCGAACCCTCGCCCGCCTACGTCGCACCGCCGTGGAGCGGGTATGACCGGATGACTCACGTGCGGCTGCACCTCATGCCCGCCCTTCACAGCACTCAACGTCGTTCCTATCACCTCGCCCCCGACCGCTCTTGCCATCGACCGGACGATGCCAGGAGGCTCCTGGCCATCGCGACGCCCGGGGCGGTCAAAACAGCGCGAAGCCGGGGTTGGGCCGCCACAGGACGTGTGCCGCTGTGCGGCGACAGGACCGTGGCAGATGGCCGCGATGGAAATCGGATCGAGCTCGTTGGAGACTCGACCCGATTCGAGTGGCAACCCGAAGCCCGACAACGTCATGGCTGCGAGCTCCGCCTCGGAGGCTCCTGACCGTGCCCTTGACACCTGGCGATCGGTCACAGCACACTCGTGTGACTGCTGACACAATGCCGCCCGGGTGAGTACCTGGCGGGAGCACGTCGAGGGGAGCTCTTGAGCATCGAACGTCGGCCCATCGATGGCGAGATGAGCATTTCGAAGGCGGTAGCCGTCGAAGGACCGGGCCGTTGGGTGTTTCTCTCCGGCCACGTCGGCGTGGGCGAGGACGGCGCCATCGTTTCGGGCGGCGTGCGCAGCGAGGCGCTCACGACGTTCGACCATTTGCTGAGGGCGCTCTCCGAATTGGGAGGGACGCGTCGCGACGTGGTTCGCATCACGGCGTACCTGACGTCGCTCGACGAGTACCCTGCATTCGACGCCGCCCGCAAAGAGGTGTTCGGAGAGACACTCCCAGCGAGCACCGCAGTGCAGGTCGCTGGGTTGTTGGGTCTCGCACAAGTCGAAATCGACGCGGTCGCCTTCGTTCCCTTGTGACCGATTCGCCGCTGGACGACGAGGCCTGCCGAGGGCAGAGGATTTCGGCTGCCGTGTTGCGGTCGGCGCACCTTGAAAGGAGGGGCTCGCAGTGACGGTTCAGGAGAATCCCCTTGTGCTGGCCGAACGACAGCGTCTCGTGGCCGCCATGGACCGCTACCTCGAGGTGCTCGTCGCGCACAAGGGTGACCGGCCGCGGATCGCCCCCAACGTGCGTTACACGGAGAACACGAGGACGCTCCCCATCGGCACGGGCTTGTGGCGCACCGCACGGGAACGTCATCGCGGTGGCCACTACTTCGTGGATGCCGAGAACGGCCAGGTGGAGTACTGGGGTGCCCTCGACGAGATGGGTGCGGAGGCCATCTACGGCGTTCGGATGAGGTTGGAGGGGAACCTCGTCAGCGAGATCGAGAGCGTCGTCGTGCGTGGCGGGTCGTTCTTCGACCCGAGCGTCGTGGTCGACGAGGCCACGAGCTTCCACGACGTCCTCCCCCTCGAGGAGCGGAGCTCCCGCGAGGAGCTGATCGCCGTGGCCAACTCCTACTTCGACGCGATCGAGCTGAGCGACGGCTCGATCCTTGCGGTGAGCGACGACTGCCGCCGAGTCGTGAACGGGATCGTCGACAGCATGGAGGACCTGGCTCAGCTGGACGAAAAGGAGCGGCACCGCGCGCTCGGCGTGGCCGAGCAGATGACCGCGCGCCACTACGCCTACATCGAGGCCCTCCGGGAACGTCGCTTCCCCGTCGTCGATCTCGAGCGGGGCATCGTGGTCTGCCACGTCTTGTTCGACCATCCGGGCGACCTCGAACGAGCCGATGGCGAGCTTCCGTTCCGCTCCCCGAACACCATGCTCGTCTTCGAGGCCTTCAAGGTGCGGGCGGGCGTGCTGAGAGAAGTCTGGGCGATCGGCACCGCGCTGCCCTACGGGATCCATTCCGGATGGTGCGCATGCCCGAACCCGTGAGGCCGGCGCGGGGTCGGGCTCCGACGACGGTGCGCCGGGAACCCACCGGCACGCGGCGCGAGCTCGTGAACAGCGCGAGCTCGTGAACAGGAGGAGAAGGTGACCGAGACCGAGGTGCACGACGTGACCGACCCAAGGGACCGGCGGCGCGAACGCGATCGGGAGCGTCTCGTCGGCTTCGTGGAGCGGTACCTCGACGCGCTCGGCGCGCGCGAGCCGGGCCGGCTGCCGATCGCGCCGCACTTCCGCTTCACCGAGAACACCCAGGCGCTCCCGCTCGGGAGCGGCCTCTGGAGAACCGTGGTCGGGGTCCACCCCGGCGGCCAGCGGTTCGTCGACGTCGAACGCGGAGAGGTCGCCTACTGGGGCGTCGTCGAGGAGATCCGTGGCCCCTCGATGCTGGGTGCCCGACTCAAGGTCGAGGGAAGGCAGCTGAGCGAGCTAGAGACCCTGCTCGTCCGGGGGGGTGCCTACTTCCAACCTCAGGTGATCGAGGCACCGACAGCCCGGCTGCACGAGGTGCTCGGAGACGCAGAACGTGGAGGGCGAGAGGCGCTCGTCTCGGTCGCGCACGCCTACTTCGACGCGATCGAGCGGTCGGACGGGAGCCTGCTCACCGTGGCACCCGACTGCAAGCGGATCGTGAACGGCGTGAGCGACAGCGACGCCGACCCGACCGTCCTCGAGCAGGCCGAACGCCACCGCGGGCTCGGCATCGTCGAGCAGATGACCGACGCGCACTTCGCCTACATCGAGGGACTGCGCGAGCGTCGCTTTCCGCTGGTCGACGCCGAACGGGGCCTCGTCCACTCGGTGGTGCTCTTCGACCACCCCGGCGACCTCGCTCGCGCGGGGGGCGAGGTCCCCTTCGGCGCGCCCAACACCATGCTTTTCTTCGAGGTGTTCAAGGTGCGCGGCGGCGCCCTGAGCGACGTCTGGGCCCTCGGGGGCAACACATATCTCCCGTACGGGATCTCCACGGGGTGGGGCGCCCGCCGCTGAACCCTGCGAGACCGGGCCCTGGCCGAGCTGCGACCGAAGCTGGTACCCTCGGCTGCACCGATTTGGCACGGAGGAACCGGAGCGGCTGGCGCCGCACCCGGTGCCGCTAGGGGGGAGTCCATGCGGCCGAGCCCGAGAGAAGCCATGAGACCCGACGTGCTCCGGGGCCGCAGACGGGTCTCGCGACGTGCCGCTGCGTTGGGCTCGGTCGCGGTGGTCGTGATCGCCGCCGTCCTGACGACGACCTCTGTGGCGACCGGCGCGCCCCGAGCCACGAAGGCGCACTCCGGGGGAACGGCCACCTTCGCGCTTCAGCCCGGGACCGCCCCGAAGATGATCCTCCCGTTCTTCGCGAGCGAGTACGCCGGCACACCGCTCTACGACTTCATGTTCCAAATGTACCGACCCCTCTACTGGTTCACCGGGAAGGTCTTCAAGCTCACAGAGAAGGACTCCCTCGCCTATCTTCCGCAGTACAACGCAAACGACACCGCCGTGACCTTGAAGCTGAAGCCCTGGTACTGGTCGGACGGGGAGAAGCTCTCGCCCAACGACATCGCCTTCTTCATGGGACTTCTGTCCGCCGAGAAGACAAACTGGTGGGCGTACCTGCCGGGTGACTTCCCCACAAACGTCGCCTCCACCACCTATGACGACGCGGCCGACACCGTGACCTTCCATCTCAAGACCCGCGTGAACCCGACATGGTTCACGCTCAACCAGCTCTCGCTCGTGGAGCCGATGCCCCTCGCCTGGGAGCTGAGCGGCCCTGGCAAGAAGGCCGACTGCTCGGGCGAGGCGCCGAAGCTGGAGGCAACCGCGTGCGTGGCCGTCTACAGGTACCTCCAGCACGAGGCTTCCGACACGGCGACCTACGCGAGCAACCCGCTCTGGCAGGTCGTCGACGGGCCTTTCCGGATCTCTTCGTACTCACCCGGTGGGTTGACAGTCGTTCTCGTCCCCAACAAGAAGTACTCGGGACCCGACAAGCCGAAGATCGGCGCCTTCGACCTGAAGAGCTTCACCTCGGACGCGGCGGAGTACGACGTGCTCCGGAGCGGGACGTCGCTCACGGTCGGCTATCTGCCCTTCACAGACGCCCCGACGAAGCCCACCAACGCGGCGGTCGGCGCAAATCCGCTCGCGGGCTACAAGCTCGAACCCTGGCCCGAGTGGGCGGACAACGGCATGGAGGTCAACTACGACAATCCGACAACCGGACCAGTCGAGCGCCAGCTGTACTTCCGACAGGCGCTGGCGTCGCTCATCGACCAGCAGACGATCGCCCGGGTCGCCTACAAGGGATACGCGTTCGCCGAGTACGGGCCGGTGCCGCCGACACCGGTGACGCCGTACCTGACGAAGTACGAGAGGAGCGACCCGTATCCCTTCAGCATCGCCAACGCGCGGCACGACCTCTCGTCCCACGGCTGGACGATCCCAAAGACAGGTCCAGCCACCTGCACGAAGCCGGGCACCGGGCCCCACGACTGCGGCGCGGGCATCCCGAAGGGCCGGGAGCTCGCCATGAGCCTCCTGTATCCCTCGGGCATCGAGTCGTACCAGGTGGAGTTGGAGGACTTCCAGTCCGACGCCCGCAAGGCCGGGTTGTACCTCTCGCTCCGCCCCCGGCCGGAGAACACAATCATCGCGGACGCGCCTCCGTGCACGTCGAAGCAGAGCGCCTGCAGCTGGCAGATCGTCTACTTCGGCACGTCGAGCTTCGCGCCCGAATGGTTCCCGGACTTGGGCATCCTGTTCATCTGCCACTCGGTGGCGAACGAGATGAACTACTGCAACTCGAGCCTCGACGCCCTCTACGAGAAGGTCTACTCGCAGAAGGGCCTGACCGCCCAGCACGAAGTCGAGAACTTCTTGACCCGGCAGGCTGTCACCATCTCGGGACCCGTCCCGGACGGCCAGCTCACCGAGGTGTCGGACAAGCTCGGGGGCTACGTCCAGAGTGGCACGGGGGCGATCACACCGCAGGACTGGTACTTCAAGTCCTGAGGTACCGACCGGAGAGGGGACGGGGGACCACGGGAGGGAGAGAACATGCCTGAGCTGCTTCCCATCCAGCCGGCCCCGCCGATGCGGAGGGGCATGGACATCATGGCCAACCGGCTTCCGTCGACCCGCGAGCTGGCCCGGACGGAGCTCACCGTACGGTTCGACGCCGGAGGCGCTCTGTCGCTCTCGTTCTCGGCTGACGAGGTTCGATGGAAGCTCGAGGACGCCGATGGTTCGAGCTGGTCTGGGGAGAACGGCTACGACGCGGTAGAGGTGCGGCCGGGGATCTTCTTCGTGTACTACGTGGTCGCGGCGCGCGACGGTGCGCTCTCGATCGTGTTCGACCGCGAGCGTGGTCGCGCCGTCGTGGTGCAGGACCGCCTCAGTGAGCGCCAAGGAACGACCAGTCTGCGGCTGTACGTCGGTCCGGGCCGGCTGGACGGGCACGCAGGTACGTACGAACCCATCGCCGAAACGAGGGAGCTTCTCGGCAAGCGGCTGTTCTGCGAGTACAGCGAGGAGGCCGCGCTGGAGCACATCTACCTGAACTCCGGCACGTTGGGCTGGCAGTGGGTGCTCGTCGGGGTCCCCGAGCTGAAGCGGGAGGTGGGTGTCGAGGCCGCCTCCTACTGGAAGGTCGGGGACCAGCTCTACCTGCTCGTCTCCCGTGGCACAACGGTCGATCTGACGTTGCTGCTCGACCTGGAGCAACGCCGGAACGTCGGCCGCCTCTTCGGGAAGACCGGCTTCGGCATCTTGGACCGGACGTGCGGGGCGAAGATCGTCTTGCTCGGGGAGTTCTCCTATCCCGCCGACCGCGAGCCGGGGTAGGTCGCCCGTCGCGAGGAAGACGCGCGCGGCCTCTGGGGTTAGCCGAGGCCGGCGTGCACGAGGGCGTAGACCACAGCGTCGTAGAGCGCCTGCCAGCTCGCCTCGATGATGTTCTCGGAGACGCCGATGGTCGTCCAGGTCCGTTCGTCATCGGCGGTGTCCACGAGGACGCGGGTGACCGCGCCGGTACCTCTCCCGGTGTCGAGGACCCGCACGCGGTAGTCGGTCAGCCGTACCCGGTGGAGCGCCGGGAACCGGGGCTCGATAGCCAGGCGAAGGGCCGCGTCGAGGGCATTGACGGGGCCGTTCCCCTCGGCCGTCGCCACGATGCGGTCCTCACCGACGTGGACCTTGACCGTCGCCTCGGTCGTGAGGTTCTCGCCGGGCCCCACGTCGCGGTGGTCGGTGATGACGCGGTACGACTCGACCTTGAAGAAGTCCGGCGTCCAGCCGCCCGCCCGGCGCAACAGCAGCTCGAGCGAGCCGTCCGCCACCTCGAAGTGGTAGCCCTCGTGCTCGAGCTGCTTGAGCTCGTCGAGCACGCGGCCGAGGACCTCGCCGTCGAGATCGAGGCCGAGCTCGTCCGCCTTCATGGCGAGGGTCGCGCGCCCGGCCATCTCGGAGACCACGACCCGCGTGCCGTTCCCCACCGACCCGGGGTCGACGTGCTCGTAGAGGTCGCGCCTGCGGGCGACGGCGCTCGCGTGCAACCCCCCCTTGTGCGCGAAGACGGACGTGCCCACGTACGGCTGCTGCGAGGACGGCGCGATGTTCACCAGTTCGGCGATGTGGTGGGCAACCGGCGCCAGGCGCTCGAGGCGGCCCTCGGGGAGCGTACGGATCCCGAGCTTGAGGCTCAGGTTCGGGATGGCGGACGAGAGGTCGGCATTGCCGGCGCGCTCCCCGTACCCGTTGACGCAGCCCTGCACCTGGGTGACGCCCGCCTCGACGGCGACGAGCGAGTTGGCGACTGCGCACCCGGCGTCGTTGTGGCAGTGGATGCCGAGCTGGGCACTGGTCGCGCGGCGCACGTCCGCAACTGCCTCTCCTATCTGGTCTGGGAGTGACCCGCCGTTCGTGTCGCACAGGACGAGCGCCTCTGCACCGCCTTCCTCGGCTGCTTCGAGCACGCGCATGGCGAAGTCCCGGTGGTGACGAATGCCGTCGAAGAAGTGCTCGGCGTCGACGAACACCCGCATCCCGTGCTCGCGCAGGTGGCGTACGGAGTCGCCCACCATGGCGACGGCCTCATCCAGGGTGGTGCGCAGCGCCTCTTCCACGTGGCGGTCCCAGCTCTTGGCCACGATGCACGCCACCGGCGCCCCCGCGGCGACCAGGCGCGCGAGGACCTGGTCGTCCTGCGCGCGCACCCCCGCCCGCCTCGTGGAGCCGAAGGCGACGAGCGTGGCCGTCTCGAGGTGCAGCTCGGTGCGGGCGCGGGCGAAGAACTCGTTGTCCTTCGGGTTCGCGCCCGGCCATCCGCCCTCGACGTAGGCGACGCCAAGGTGGTCGAGCTGTTCGGCGACGCGGAGCTTGTCGTCGACCGTGAGCGACAGCCCCTCCTGCTGGCTGCCGTCGCGCAGCGTCGTGTCGAAGATGTCGACGCGCTCGGGCAGTGTCGGGAGGCGATAGTCGTGCGCCGCCGCGGTGTGCCGGTGTCCGCCGGCGCGGCGGCCCAAGTCGTCGTCAGTCGACAAGGCGAGCAGGGGGGACGCGCGGGCAACTCAGAGGCGGTCATGCTACTACGCGGCCTTGTGAACCGGGAAAGGCTGTCGCGGTCGCCGTGCTGGCCGGGCGCGTATGCTCCCGCGACGATGACGGCGGGTACGGGTGCAGCTGTACGCGACCTGCGGTCGGCGCTCGACCTCCTGACCGGCGTGCCGGGGCAGCTGGTCGAGACCGACCGGGAGGTGGACCCCGCGGGCGAGCTCGCCGGCGTCTACCGGTACGTGGGAGCCGGTGGCACCGTGGAGCGGCCGACGCGCATCGGTCCCGCGATGCTCTTCAACTCGGTCCGCGGCCATCCCGGCGCACGGGTGCTCGTCGGCCTGATGGCGAACAGGGAGCGGCTCGCGCTCCTCCTCGGCACGACGCCCCACGGCCTCACCCGTACGCTCGCAGACGGCTACCTCGCCTCGTGCCCGCCCGTCGTGGTCGGCGCGGAGGAGGCGTCCTGCCAGCAGATCGTGCACCGGGCCGAGGACGACGGCTTCGACCTCCGCCGTCTGCTGCCGGCGCCCACGAACAGCGACCTGGACGCCGGGCCGTACTTCTGCCTCGGCCTCGTGCTCGGCAGCGACCCCGAGCTCGGCACCGACGTGACGATCCACCGGCTGTGCGTCCAGGGGCGCGACGAGCTGTCCATCTTCTTCGCGCCCGGCCGACACCTCGACGCGTTCCGCCAGCGCGCGGCCGCAGCCGGGAGGCCCTTCCCCGTCTCGGTCAACATGGGTCTCGACCCCGCGGTCTACCTCGGTGCGGTGTTCGAGGCGCCGACCACGCCGCTCGGTTACAACGAGCTCGCGATCGCGGGCGGTGTTCGCGGCGAGCCGGTTCGCCTCGTCGACTGCGTGAGCGTGGAGGAGCGAGCGATCGCGAACGCCGAGGTCGTGATCGAGGGCTACATCGACTCGGACCACCTCGTGGCCGAGGACCAGCACACCGGAACGGGTCACGCGATGCCGGAATTCCCGGGCTACCTGGGCGAGGCGCACCCTGCGCTGCCGCTCATCAAGGTGACCGCGGTGACGACGCGACGCGATCCGATCCTGCAGACGTTGGTGGGGCCCGGAGAGGAGCACGTGAACCTGGCCGGCGTCGCCATGGAGGCGTGCGTGCTCAACGCGCTCGACGCCGCCCTACCGGGTCTGGTCGGTGACGTGTACGCGCACCGCGCCGGCGGAGGCAAGCTCCTCGTGATCCTCCGCTGCGCGAAGCGCAGCGAGCGCGACGACGCCCGGGTCCGCCAGGCCGCGCTGGTCGCGCTCGGCGTCTACTCCGAGCTGAAGCACGTGATCCTCGTCGACGAAGACGTCGACCTCTTCGATACCGACGACGTCCTGTGGGCGATGACCACCCGCATGCAAGGCGACCTCGACGTCTTGGTCGTTCCCGGCGTGAGCGGGCACGTGCTCGACCCGTCGCAGACCCCTGCCTACAACCCACGGCTGCCGGCCCGAGGTACGACGGCCAAGACGATCTTCGACGCGACCGCCCCGTTCCGGTTGCGCGCGGCCTTCGAGCGGGCGCACTTCCGCGTCGTCGACCCGAGGCCCTTCGCTCCCGGGCTCGATCTTGACGATCCAATGCCGGACGCGGGCGCCCGATGAGCGGGGTCGCGGGGTCCGGTGGCAGCCGGGACCGGCTCGTCGTCGGGATCAGCGGAGCGACGGGCTTCGTGTACGCCGTGCGGGCGCTGCAGATCCTGCGATCGCTCGGGATCGAGACGCACCTCGTCGTGACCCAGGCCGCCGAGCTCACCCGCGCGTACGAGACGGACTTGAGCCGCGAGGAGCTCAACGCGATGGCCGACTTCGTCTACGGCATCCGCGACGTCGGGGCACCGATGTCCTCCGGCTCCTTCCTGACCCTCGGGATGCTCATCGCCCCGTGCTCGATGGGCGCAGTCGGCGAGATCGCGTCAGGCGTCTCCTCCTCGCTGTTGAGCCGCGCGGCAGACGTGGTGCTGAAGGAGCGGCGTCCTCTCGTGCTCATGGTCCGCGAAACGCCGCTCAACCTCGTCCACCTGCGCAACATGACGACCGTCGTCGAAGCGGGGGGGACCGTCTTCCCGCCGGTCCCTGCGTTCTACTCGCGGCCCACCACGCTCGAAGAGGTCGTCGACCAGTCGGTCGGCCGTGCTCTCGACCAGTTCGGGCTGCACACCGACGTGTACCCCCGCTGGGGCGAGGAGCTCCGCCGTTCGGTGGCGCACCGGTCCACGTCTGAGTGAGGTGCGCGCGGCGTCCGCGGCGTCGGTCGCGGGCCCGGGGCGCGGGTTGTCGCCCAGCTCACCGGTCGGGGGTCGCCGCCGGAGCGGCACCGGCCACGAGCCGGGCGTGGCGCTCGGAGACGACCGGGAGCAGCTCAGGGTGGGTGACGACGTACAGATCGTCGCGGCGGATGGCGTCGAGCACCATCGCGCCGACCTCCTCGGGCTCGATGAACCGTGCGTCGGGACGCCGCTCCTCGAGGTCCACCTCGTAGAGCCCGGACGCCTCCACCGGGCCCCGGGTGCGCAGGCTGTGACGGATGTTGGTCCGCACCGTGCCCGGCAGCAGGGCCGTGGCGCCGACCCTGGAGCCTGCCGCCTTCAGCTCGGCGGCGAGGACCTCGGTGAGCCCGAGCACCGCGGCCTTGCTCGCCACGTAGGCACCCGCGAGCGGCGGGGAGATCAGGGCGGCGATCGAGGAGGTGTTGACGACGTGGCCCCAGTCGGGATTGCGCTCGAGCAGCGGGAGGAAGGCGTGCACCCCGTTGACCACTCCCTGCAGGTTGACCCGTAGGACGAAGCTCCAGTCGTCGAGCGTCATCTCGCCGATCGAGCCGAAGGGGCCGACGCCGGCGTTGTTGCAGATGACGTGCACGGCGCCGTACTCGGCCATCACGCGCTCCGCGAGGCGTGCCACGCTCGCGGGGTCCGCGACGTCGGTCGCGATGCCGAGCACTCCGAGCGATCTCGCCGCGGCGTCGAGCTCCGGTTCGTCGATGTCCGCGATGACGACGTTGCTGCCCGCGTCACGGAAGGCCCGTGCGATGCCCTTGCCGATGCCCGAGGCCCCACCGGTGACCACGGCGGTCGCTCCGGCGAGCTCGACCTTTCGCGACGCGGCCAGCGGCACGCTCAGGTGCCGACGGCGACGCGCTCGACCCTCATGCTCCGCGCCTTCGGCATGACCTCGCGGGCGAACAGCTCGAGGCTGGCCCGCGACTCGTCGTAGGGCATGCCACCGAAGGCGCACGTGAGGGACAGCTCGAAGTCGCCGACCACGTCGCGGATCGTTTCGATCTGACCGAGGATCCGCTCGGGGTTGCCCCACAACGTCGTCGCCGCGTAGTTCTTCGCCGCCGTCTCGAGTCCCATGGCCTGGAGGACCTTCGCGTTCTCGGCGTAGCGCTCGTACCCTTTCGTCGTCGCGAAGTGCTCGCCGGCCATCTCGTAGTGGTCGACGTTCGACATGAAGAAGCGGTGGACGTACTCGAGCTGGCGTTCGTGGGCGACCTCGTCGTCCTCGTGGCAGTACATACCGACGGCCAGCGAGATCGGCGGCGCCACCTCGTCGTGCTCGGTCTCGTACTGCTCCCGGTACTTGGTGAACTCGGGCATGAGGTCCGCCACCGGCCGCACGATGAACGACATCATCTGGGCCTTCAGTCGCGCGGCGGCGACGAGCGAGTCGGGGGAGCCGGCCACGCAGTAGCGCCGGCCCTCGAAGCTCCCGCGGGGGCGGGGTCGCAGCTCGGCGCGGGGCTGGGGATAGAAGGGCCCCTTGCCCTCGATGACACCGGTCTCGACGGCCTCGAAGATCATCGCCGCCGCCTCGTCGAAGCGCGCCCGGGTCTCGTCCAAGGGGATGCGGAACGGTTCGTACTCCTTTCGCGACAGACCCCGCCCGAGCCCCAGGAGCAGACGGCCCTTCGAGAGGACGTCCACCATGAGCGCCTTCTCGGCGACCCGGAGCGGGTTGTTCCACGGGACGATCACTGCGGCGGTGCCGAGCATGGCGCGGGAGGTCAACGCCGCGAAGTGGGCGAGCATGAGGAGGTTGTCCGGGCAGAGCGAGTAGTCGTCGAAGTGGTGCTCGACGACCCAGATGGCGTCGTAGCCGAGCGCGTCGGCGAGGACGCCGACGCTGATGTCGCCCTCGAACATCTCCTCGTCCGAAAGGGTCTCGTGGAGGTTTCCGAAGCCGAGGTTGATCCCGATGCTGAGCACGTCCCGCTCCCTTCTTCCATGTGTCGCTGGACCCCCCCCGAGGACAAGCCGGAGCCGAGCGAACCGAGCGTACGTACTCCAGGTGGAACTGACAACCGCGGGAGGGCTGCCGGGCAGCGCGATGCGGGGGAGCCGGTTGCCGGGGAGCCAGGTGCTCGGGAGGCAACGTGGGCCGGGGAGCCAGGTGCTCGGGAGGCAACCCGACGCCGCCGGCACGCCACTAAGACGGCGGGAGCACGGAGGAGAGCGCGCGGGTGCGGCGCGCGGTCCGGTTCGTCCGGTCCTCGTAGCGGTCCGCCGAGCCGAGGACCCTGACGATGGCCCATGACGCGAGGAAGCGCAGGGGTTCCACCTCCCAGGATCGGGCGCGATGACCGACCCACGGCAGCGAGACGAGCTCCGTGTCTCGTTCGCAGACGAGGTCCGCGAGGGTCCGCCCGCTGATGTTGGCGGCGACCACGCCGTGGCCCGAGTACCCGCCCGCCAAGCCGAACCCGGTGGCGCGGTCGTAGTCGATCGCCATGCACCAATCGCGCGGGACCGCGAGCGGACCGCCCCAGTGGTGGGTCGTCGCCGCACGGGCGGCGGCCGGGAACTGACGCCGGATCGCCTCTTCGAGGCGGGCGAGGACCGCTGGATCGCGTTCAGAGGTCTCGCTGACGGGTCGCGACAGGTGGTACGGCGCGCCGCGCCCACCGATCGCGATGCGGCCGTCGGCGGTGCGCTGCGCGTAGGAGAAGAGGTGGTGCGCGTCGTGGATCAGCAGCCCGTCCCGCCAGCCAATGTCGTGCCAGACCCCGTCGGAGAGTGGCTCGGTGGCGATCATGAGGCTGTACAGGGGGAGGTAGCGGAGCCGCTCTCCCGTCAGCTCCGTGGTGTAGGACTCGGTGGCGCGGATCACGTGGTCGGCGGTGACGACCCCTCCCCGGCAGCGCACCGCGTGAGGGCGGACCTCCGTCGCCTCGGTGCGCTCGTAGATGGCCACGCCGGACCGTTCGCACGCGTCGGCCAGCCCACGGGCGAGGCGCGCCGGGTCCGCCCGCGCAGCGTGTGGGGAGTACACGCCGAGCAGGCACCCGGGGATCCGTACCATGCCTTGCAGCTCCGCCGTCCCGAGCTCGCGACGGTCCTCCTCCCTGATGCCGTGTGCCCGCGCCGACTGCAGGTCGGCACGAAGGCGCGTGACCTGGGGCTCGCTGGTCGCGACCGCGAGCATCCCCTGCTTCTCGAACCCGCAGTCGATCCGCTCACGCTCGACCACACGGCCGATCTCGTCCACGGCTGCGTAGGTCGTCCGCTCGGCCCGCAGCACTGCGTCGTTGCCCGCGCGTGCCGCGTAGGTGTCCCACCGGCCGGCGATGCCGGACGAGACCCAGCCGCCGTTCCGGCCGGAGGGCCCGAAGCCCGTGATCTCCCGCTCCAGCACGACCACCCGGGCGTCGGGGCGGTGGCGCTTCAGGTAGTACGCGGTCCACAGGCCGGTGAAGCCGCCACCGACCACCGCGACGTCGCACGACGTGTCGCCACGCAACGAGGGGCGCGGCGACAGGGTGCCTTCGACCCCGTCCAGCCACAGGCTGCGGGCGCGGTACCGCCGTTCGAGCTCACCGTCGCCGTTCAGTCGCTGCGTCATGGGCTCGTTGTGTCGAGCACCCGGGTCACCTCGAATGCGGCACGGCGCGCGCGGCATCGGTTCACCGCGGCTTCCGGCTACATGCGCGCGGCGAGCTGGCGCTCCAGGTCGCCGAGCACCCGGTAGCAGCCGAGGACCTGGGCGATGCTGGCGTTCGGCTCACGACCTTGTCTCACGGCGGCGACGAACTCACGGTCCTGCAGCTCGATCCCGTTCGTTGAGACGTCAACCTTGGACACGTCGATCGGGTGCTCGTAGCCGTCGACCAGGTCGTCGTAGCGTGCGATGTAGGTACCGTTGTCGCAGATGTAGCGGAAGAAGGTCCCGAGCGGCCCGTCGTTGTTGAAGCTGAGTGACAGCGTGCAGATCTTGGCACCGGTGGTCCGCAGCTGGATCGACATGTCCATGGCGATGCCAAGATCGGGATTGATCGGACCCTGGACCGCGTTGGCGACCGTGATCTCCTCGCCGGCTTGGTACGCGAACAGGTCGACCGTGTGGGCTGCGTGGTGCCAGAGGAGGTGGTCGGTCCAGCTGCGCGGTTGGCCGAGGGCGTTCATGTTGGTCCGCCGGAAGAAGAAGGTCTGGACGTCCATCTGTTGGATGGTCAGCTCTCCGGTGCCGATGCGCTTGTGCAGCCACTGGTGGGACGGGTTGAAGCGGCGGGTGTGGCCCACCATGCAGACCAACCCGGTCTCGCGTTGGACCCGGTCGACCTCTGCGGCGTCCTGCCAGCTGTCGGCGACCGGGATCTCCACCTGGACGTGCTTCCCCGCGCGGAGCGCCGCGATCGCCTGGGCGGCATGCAACTGGGTCGGGGTGCACAGGATCACCGCGTCGACGTCGGGTCGCTCCAGGGACTCGGCGAGGTCGGTCGTGACATGACCGATCCGGTACCGCTCGGCGACCTCCTTCGTCGGCTCGAGGCGCCGGCCGACGATCGAGGTCACCTCGACGCCGTCGATGTTGGCGAGGCCGTCGAGATGCCTGATCCCGAAGGCGCCGGCTCCGGCCAGTGCGATGCGCATGGGTGGGGGCGGGGACATGGGTGGGAGGCGCCTAACCCGTGGGCTCGAGCACGATGTGCCCGAGCGCCGTGTTCGAGGTGGGTACGTGGTAGAAGCGGTAGAGCTCCTTCGCGTGCTCTCCGAGCGCCCCCCGCATCACCAGCCACATCACGAGCTCGATCGCCTCCGTCCCGGCCTCGCGCACGTACTCGATGTGCGGCATCTTGCGGAGTGCCTCGGGGTCGGTGGTGAGCCGGTCGAGGAAGGCGGTGTCGAACTCCCTGTTGATCAGGCCGGCCCTCGGCCCCTGCAGCTGGTGGCTCATCCCGCCGGTGCCCCAGACGTGCACGTTCAAGTCCTCCGGGAAGCTCTCGACGGCTCGGCGGATCGCCTCGCCGAGCAGGAAGCACCGGTTGCCGGTCGGCGGAGGGTACTGCACGACGTTGACCGGGACCGGGATGATCCTGGTCGGCCACGCTTCGGGCTGGCCGAACATCAGCGTGAGCGGCACGGTCAGGCCGTGGTCGACGTCGAGCTTGTTGATGATGGTCATGTCGAACTCGTCGAGGATCGTCGACTGGGCGATGTGCCAGGCGAGGTCGGCATGGCCCTCGACGGCGGGCACCGGGCGCGGCCCGTAGCCCTCGTCCGCGATCTCGAAGCGGTCCGCACAGCCGATCGCGAAGGTCGGGATCAGCTCGAGGGAGAAGGCCGACGCGTGGTCGTTGTAGACGAGGACCACGACGTCGGGCATGTTCTCCGCGATCCACCGCTTCGTCCAGTCGAAGCCGGCGAAGACCGGCCGCCAGTAGTCGTCGCCGGCGCGCCCTTCGTCCCAGGCGGCGGCGATGGCGGGCACGTGGCTGCAAGTGACCCCTGCGGTGATCCGTGCCATCTCAGCGGGCCTCCTTGATCGAGCGGTTGCCTTCGATCGACCTGCCACCGCGCAGCATCATCTGGGCGTACTCCTCTTGGGTCATGCCGGTCATCGTGCCCGCCGCGTACTGGTAGCTCTTGCCGTCGGTGGCGAAGATCTTCGCCAGGAAGTAGATGTTGCCCCCTTCGGCCATGGCGGCGTTGTAGTCCCGCTTGAGCACCGCCTGCTTCTGAGCCTCGGTCATGGGCCACTCGTCGAGGTAGGCGCGCTCGTCGGCCCTGAAGCGCTCGCGGTTCTCCGCCTTCATCAGGCTCATGCAGAACTGGTTGAGCCAGTAGCCCTTTCTGGATCGTTGCGCCGTGAACAGGGTCGTCCCCGGGATGTCGTCGAATTCGGACAAGTCGGTCATGTGTGGTGATCTCCCCAGTAGAGACGCATCGGGTTGTCCACCAGCAGCTGCTGGCGGAGCTCCTCGGTCGTGGCGATGCGTGGCACGTAGTCCACGAGCTTGCCGTCGTCGGGCATGTGGTCTTTCAGGTTCGGGTGCGGCCAGTCGGTCCCGAAGAGCACCCGGTCGGGAAAGGTCTCGACGACGCGCCGGTGGAACGGCACCACGTCGTCGTAGCCGGGCGGGCCCGACACGCTGAGGCGCTCCGCGCCGCTCACCTTCGACCAGAAC
>JASHYA010000105.1 GCA_030043315.1 Acidimicrobiales bacterium | reverse complement strand
GGCGAGCAGATCATCGAGATCACGCGGGGCTTCGCCGAGCCGGGCCGTCAGATATTCGAGGTTGAAGAGCTCCTTGCCGGTCGACTTCGGCGGCGGCATCTCGAAGTACGGGTCGTCGAGGATGCGCTTGACCAGCGCGTCGTCGACCTTCCCCCGGGCAGCCCGTTGACCGTCGCGGTCGTAATATTCTTTTCCGCCCGTTGCCCAGTGCACCGCCGCGTCGAGCAGGGCATTCGCTGGTCCGACGTCGAACGCGACCGGTGGTGCGCCGGTATCTACGACCGTCACATTGGCGATACCGCCCAGGTTGAGCGAACCCACCGCCTCGTTCGAGGTTCCGCCCAGCAACATCACGTCCAGCAGGCTCACGAGCGGAGCACCCTGTCCGCCGGCGGCGATGTCGGCGTTTCGTACGTCGCTCACCACCGTGACCCCGGTCCGCGCGGCAATCCACGCCGGCTGCCCGAGCTGGATGTCTCCCCGCGCCACATCACCGTCGACCCAGTGGAAGACGGTCTGGCCATGGGAGCACACCGCGTCCACGGCCGGGTACTCGTCGACCAGCGCTCGCGCCACGTCGCCGAAGTGTTGGCCGATCAGCACGTCGAGCATGCAGATCTCGCCGACGGTCGTCGGCTGAGGCGGCAGCACCGCAGCTATGGCGCTTCGGAGCCCGGGAGGGTAGGGAACTGATCGGTGCGCAATGACATCGCACACGACCGTCTCGTCGAGCAGGTCGAAGTCGGCGACCGTCGCCTCGACTGCATCGAAGGAGGTGCCGGAGATCATCCCGACGAGGCGCATCTCATCACCTAGTGTCTCTGGGTTCGCGGATCGATGGCGTCGCGCAGTCCGTCGCCGAGCAGGTTGAAGCCGATGACCGCGACGACGATGGCGACGGAAGGGGCTGCGAGGGTCCACCAGGCCGTCGCAGCCAGGGGGCTCGACGCGCTGACCATCTCTCCCAGTGACGCGGTCGGTGGCGGCGGTCCGAGTCCCAGAAAACTGAGGGCCGCCTCGGCCAGGATGGCCCACGCGAGCGCCATGCTCACCTGGACGGCCACGATCCCGCTCACGTTGGGCAGGACGTGACGGAAGAGCAGGCGCACGGGAGAGAACCCGAGCACCCTGCCCGCTCGGATGTAGGCCGACTCCCGAAGGGAGAGTACCGGTCCGCGCACGATTCGCACGAAGATGGGGATGTACCCGACCCCGATGGCGAGCGCGCTGTCGAGCCAACCCGGACCGAGCGCCGTCACGATGGCCAGTGCAAGAAGGATCGCGGGGATCGCGAAGAGCATGTCCGTGATCCGCATGATGACCGCCGAGGTCCACCGTCCGAGATAGCCAGCGACGATTCCTGCGATCGTCCCGACGGTCCCCGCGATGGCGACCGCGATGCAGGCGATCTCGAGCGTCACCCAGAGCCCCTGCATCACCAGCGAAAGCTCGTCACGTCCGAACTGGTCGGTTCCGAAGAGGTGGCTGAGACTCGGGGCCTTCAAGATGGCGGCGTTGTTTTGGAAGAGAGCGTTGTACGGGGTGAGGCCCGTCGCTCCGGCGACCGCCGCCAACACGACGACGCCCACGAGGATGCACCCGATCCTCCCTCGAGGGTGCCGCCACAGGCTCCGCAGCGCCGAGCGGCGACGGGCGCCCGGCACATCCAGCTCGGACAGGTCGGAACCCGGGGAGGACACGTCGACCGGGAGGCTCGTCGCGAAGGGTCTCATGCACGCGTCCTGGGGTCTATCCACGTGTACAGGAGATCCGTCACCATGTTGACGGCGATGAACGCAGCCGCGTAGATCAGCGTCACGCTCTGGACCACGGCGAAGTCGCGGTCGCTGATGGACGTGATGAGGAGCCGGCCGAGTCCGGGAAGGACGAAGATGTCCTCCACGACGACCGTGCCGCCCAGGAGGTAGCCGAGCTGGATACCGGACATGGTGATGACGGGGATCATGGCTGCCAGAAGTAGGTGCTTCCAGATGACCACGCGCCTCGACAGGCCCTTCCCCCGTGCGGTGCGGACGAAGTTCAGGCCGATCACCTCGAGCATCGCCGTTCGCGTCGATTTCATGATTGCCGCGCCCACGCCCAGGCCGAGAGTGAGTGCAGGGAAGAAGATCTGTTGGATGTTCAACCAGGGGTTCGCCGTGATGCTGACGAAGCCCTCAGAGGAAGGGAAGTAGTGGAAGACCGATGCGAGGAGGGTCACCATTCCCGTGCCGATGATGAATGTCGGCACCGAAAGCCCGAATATCGAGACCCCCTGGCCGAGGTTGTCCACGAACTTTGCTGGGTGCAGCGCGCCCAGGACTCCGAAGCCCACGCCGATGATCTCGCCGATCAGCATCGCGCCGATCGCAAGTTCCAAGGTCACCGGCAGGGCGGTTCCGACGAGCGACGCGACCGAGATGCGCGACTGCAGGGAGACGCCCAGGTTTCCGGTCAGGACGGACCCGAGCCATGACCCGTATTGCTCGTAGAACGGTTTTCCGATGCCGAAGTAGCGATCGAGCGCGGCCAGCTGCGAATGGCTCAGCAGGCCGGCGCTCACTCCGAGGGACGCCGTCACTTCGTTCCCCGGAAGGAGGCGGAGGATGAGGAAGATGATGATCGACACGCCGAAGAGCGTGATGATCATCGTGAAGAGGCGACGGCCGATCTGCCTCAACATCGAGGCGTCACGGTCGTTTCAACGCTCCTCCCGAATGTCGAACCCCAACCCGACTCCGTGCCGTCCCGCAGCCTCTGCACGGGTGACGGTGACTCGATGCTCGGATGCGGAACGGCACTGCACACCGCGGAGCTCAGGACACGGTGGTGGTCGCCAGCGCGTCCAGGGTCGTCGAGGTGGTAGGTGCGAGGGTGAAGCCGTGGACCGACGGCACGGTCACCCCGTAGCTGTAGGCGGAGAAGAGCCATACCCACACAGCGTTTGTCGTGAGGAACTTCGTCATCTTCTTCCAGATCGGGGTCTGCTCGGCTGTGGTGGTCGCCGTGTCGCCCTCGAGCAGCAACTTCTGGAGCGTCGACGAACTGTACCCCGCCGGCGTGGAGAGGTTGCCACCCGCACCGAAGTACCGCCCGTACATGACGTACGGGCTCGGGTTGGCTCCGTTCTCGGCGAAGGCGGCCTGGAACTTCCCGGCCAGCCAGTCCTGCACGTACGCTGTTCCCGCGAGGTTCTCGATGTTCATCGTGATCCCGACCTGGGCCAGTTCGGACTGGACGGCCGTCGCTTGCGCGGTGTCCGTCGGGTCCTCCACGTCGGATGCGATGGCCGTGAACGTGAAGCCGCTTGGGTCGCCGGCCTTCTTCAGATAGGCCTTCGCGCTGCTGAGGTTCTGCTTGGGACAGATCGCCGAGATCGGGCTCGACGCGTACTCCCCCAAGGGAACCGGTCCGATCGTCTGCCCGTCGCCGAACACGGCGTCTTTCAGCACCTGGGCGCGTGTGATCGCACATTCGAGCGCCCGGCGGTTGTCGACGTTGGCCAGCGGTCCCTTCTTGTCTTGGAGCATGAGGGCTCGGTAGGCCTCCGCAAGCACCTTGTGGACCGTCAGGCTCGAAGGGAGGGCATCGACCACTTCAGGTGTTGTGAGAAGTCCGAGCTGCGCCGTGTCTGCTTCGAGCGCCGACGCGATCGACTGTTCGGTCGGGACCGTCTCGATCTTGACGGACGAGAGAGAGACCTTTCCCCCCCAGTAGTTGGGATTGCGCTTCACCACGAAGCTGACGTCGGGGGTCCAGCTGGAGAACTCGTAGGGTCCGGTGCCGTCCGGCTTCTTGGCCAAGGTGCCGGCCTTGATCGCCGCCTCCGGAAGCATCGAAAAGTTGACCGAGGTCAGACCTGTGAGAATCGAATTGTCGGGGTGGCTCAGTTCGAACTTGATTGCGTACTTGCCTGTTGCGACGACCTTCGTCACGCTGGCCAGGAACGATGCGGAGGCGTCCGCGGTCTTGGGGTTCAGCGCCCGCTCGATCGATGCAACGGCATCCGCTGATGTGAACGTCGTCCCGTCGTCGAACTTCACGCCCTTCCTGAGTTGGAAGGTGAGGACCTTGTTCCCGTCGCTGAACGACCACTTCGTTGCGAGATCGGGCACGAGCTTCAGCTTGGTGTTGTACTGAATGAGCTGCTGGTAGATCAAACCGAGTGCCTGAAAGTCGAGGAAGTTCGTGATCACGTCGGGATCGAGCTTCTCCACGCTGTCGGTGTCCGCCACGACGAACGTCGACGAGCTCGCAGCTCTCCCGGTCTGAGTCTTGATCGCCCTTCCAGACGCGCCGACCGAGGTGGCGACCACCCCCGCCGAGATCGCGAGCGCAGCGACGCTCACCGCCACCGTCGTCCTCACGAGCGGCCTCCGAGCGGCGGACCTGTCAGACACATTTCGCCGGATGCCATTCCGCATGGCTCCTCCTCCCCAGGCTGCGCTCGAGGTGGCTCTCGAGACGGCGCTCGACGCCGAGCATCGACAGGGTATGGCCGCGCCTTGGTCTAGTCAAGCCGCGACCGTACATTGCAATCTCATAACGAGGAGATCTCAAACTCTGGCGAATTCGGCAACTCTCGAAGTGGTAGGTGTGTTGACTTGGAGGTCACACTCAGCTTGACTAGACCATTCGCCGACCTCGCTGCGGCGGAGCCGGGAGGGAGCCCTGCGGGCTGGGGTCACGCGAACCTACGCGAGGAGGAGGAGAGGGTGGTGGCTGCGGACAGCCGGGAGCCGCGGCGCCCGAAGTACCGCCAGCTCCGCGATGCACTGGCGAGCATGATGGACGAGCTGCCGCCTGGCTCGGTCATGCCTACCGAGCGTGAACTGTGCGAACGGTTCGGAGTCGCCCGAGGGACGGTGCGCCAGGCGCTCAACCTCTTGGAGGTGGAGCAGCGAATCCATCGTCACCAGGGGAAAGGCACCTTTGCGACCCCGCCAAAGATCGATCAGACGTTGGAGCTCGTCAGCCACACCGAACACATCCGCGCGAGGGGCATGGCTCCGAGCTCCAAGCTCCTCGGCGTCTCCTCCGTCCCGGCGGACTCACGGACCGCGTTGTTGCTCGACGTTCGAGAAGGTGAAGAGTTGCTCCAGATCGAGCGGATCCGCCTCGCCGACGGAGAACCGCTCGCGGTCGAGATGCTGCTCCTCCACGCGGCGTCGTTTCCCGACATCGCCGACGCGCTCGGCACACACTCCCTCTACGACGTCTTGCGCCACCGTTACGGCGTCGAACTGAGCTTTGCCGAGGAAACGATCGAGGTTTCCGCGTCTGGAGAGCGCGAGGCAGACCTCCTCGGGGTCTCTTCGGGCGCGCCTGTGCTGGTCTTGTGCCGGCATACCTTCGATTCCACGGGCCATCCTGTCGAATACGTCCGCTCTCACTATCGAGCAGATCGCTTTCGTTTCCGTACGAGGCTCCATCCGACGACTCAGGGCGACCACTCGCTGCCGCCGGATCTCCAGCTCCGTCTGGCCACTCCCGAAGACGCGCGGGGACTCGCCCGGGTGTTCATCGCCGCGTGGCACGACGGGTACCCGGGCATCGTCCGCCAGGACGTGCTGGACGCATTGGACGAGGACGAGACCACCGACTGGCTCGGGAGCCTGACCGCGGGCAATGGACTCACCACTTGGGTCGTCCAGTCCCAAGCGGGGACAGTCCTGGCATTCTCACGTCACGGAGAGGACCCGGCCGACAGTCGACGTGGCCATATCTACTCCCTGTACGTGCACCCGCACGCAAGCGGTCGCGGGATCGGAGGTGCTCTGGTCGAGCACGACCTTCGGCTGCTCGCTCACCGGGGATTGGACACCGTCACGTTGTGGGTGTTCGAGGAGAACGCGGCGGCGAGGCGGCTGTACGCGTCATTCGGGTTCTCACCTGACGGCGCCCGACGGGTCGAGCCCGAGTACGGGGCACAAGAAGTTCGCCTCCGCCGTTCGCCTGGTCCTCGGCACCAGGAGCGTCGATGAACGCACTGCCGCCGCTGAGGCTCGACGTCCTCGGAGACGACGGGGCGAACGGCGTCGTCGAGGTGAACGAGTTGCGAGCGTGTCTCACGCAGCTTCTCGACGAGGGGTGCCCTGCGGGCCTGTCCCTCGCAGTCGTGTCGTCGAGAGGGCTGGTCGTCGAGTCCTACGGAGGCTTCGCTTGCGTCGTAGGTGAACCCGTCCTGGTCACGGCGACAACGTGCTACGACTTGGCCTCGCTCACGAAAGTGGTGTGCTCCGCGACGCTGGCCCTGGTGGCTCGGCAGGCAGGACATCTCCGCTTCGAGCAACCGGTGAAGGAGTGGCTGCCGCGGTTCCCGCGATCGGATACGACGGTGCTCCATCTTCTGACGCACACGTCGGGCATCGTCGGCCACGTGCCGTTCTTCGAGACGCTGGAAGGAAGACCCTCGATCGAATCAGCGGTGTACGAGTGGGCGGCGAAGGGAGTTCCTGACGGAATCGTCCGGTACTCGGACCTGAACTTCATGTTGGTCGGGTGGGTGCTCGAAGCCTGCCTCGGACTCGCGCTCGACGTCGCGTTCCAGAAGGAATTGGCAGAGCCTCTCGGCTTGGGACAGTCCCGTTTCCGGCCGCCCGCGTCCTGGCAGCATCTGACGGCCGCCACCGAGCTCGACGGGGACCAGCGGCGCACCCCAGGCCTTGTCTGGGGCTCGGTGCACGACGGGAACGCGTTCGCCCTCGGCGGCGTCGCCGGCCACGCAGGTCTGTTCTCGTCGCTGCGCGACCTGAGCCAGTTCGTCCGGTTGCTTCTCGGGCACGACTCGTCACGCGTCCTGAACGAGGAGTCTCTCCAGCTGATGCGGACCGAGCTCGGGGCAACCGGCACAGACGTGCGGGGCATCGGGTGGCGGCTGAACCCGGCGTCGTGGGGCACATGGCCGGCCGACACCCTGTGGCACACCGGGTTCACCGGCACGTCCCTTCTCGTGTGCCCCGACCGAGACATCGGGGTGGTGCTGCTCACGAACGCCGTCCATCCGCACCGTCAACTCGAGGCACAAGGACGGATGCGCGTGAGCGTCCACCGGCTGATCGCCGGCCACTGGGCCGGCTGAGCCCGTCGCGGGTCGCGCCCCGCGACGCAGGTCAGGGGGTCTCGGTCGACACGCTCCGTGCGAGCGAGGCGACGAGGTGCTCCGGCACCGGGTCGTAGTGGTCGTGCTCGGCGCGGAACCTTCCACGCCCACCGGTGAGCGCGCGCAGGTCGACCGCGTAGCGCGCGAGCTCGGCGGTCGGGACCATCGCGGTCACCTCCTGGAGCGAGTCGGCCGTGACCTCGGTGCCGACGATCCTCCCGCGACGTGAGTTGAGGTCGCCGAGCACGTCGCCCTGGAGGTCCGCGGGGACCGTCACGACGACCTTGGAGACCGGCTCCAGCAGGATCGGTCCCGCGTGGGCGACAGCCTCGCGGAAGCCGACGATCGCGGCCGTCTTGAAGCTGAGCTCGGAGGAGTCGACCG
>JASHYA010000104.1 GCA_030043315.1 Acidimicrobiales bacterium | reverse complement strand
CGGAGTATCACACGCGACGCAGCACGGCGGCGTCTCCCTGCCCGCCACCGCCGCAGAGGCCCACGGCGGCGATCCCGCCGCCCCGACGGCGGAGCTCGTAGAGCGCGGTCAACGCGATGCGGGTTCCCGACATGCCTAGCGGGTGGCCGAGGGCGATCGCGCCGCCGTTCACGTTCAGCCGCCCCGCGGGGATCCCGAGGTCGTCCGCGGCGGCGAGCCCGACTGCGGCGAACGCCTCGTTGATCTCGAAGATGTCGACGTCGCCCACCTCGAGCTTCGCCTTGCCGAGCGCCGTTGCGATCGCACGCGAGGGCTGGAGGAGCAGGGAGAGGTCCGGGCCGGCGACCTGTCCGTAGGAGACGAGCTCGCCGAGCGGCGTCACACCCAGCTCCTCGGCCTTCGCCCTGGACGTCACCACGACCGCCGCTCCCGCGTCGGAGATCTGCGAGGCGTTGCCCGCCGTGATGGTGCCCGCCTCGTCGAACGCCGGCCGCAGCGCGGCGAGCGACTCGGTGGTAGTCCCCGGGCGCACGCCTTCGTCGGTGTCGACGACGAGCGGGTCACCGCGGCGCTGGGGGACCTGGACGGGGACGATCTCCTCGGCGAGGCGGCCGTCCTTGGTTGCAGCGGCGGCCTTCTCGTGGGAGGCCGCGGCGAACGAGTCCTGGCGCTCGCGGGTGATGCCGGTCACCGCATTGAAGCGCTCCGTGGCGAGCCCCATCCCGCAACCGTCGAAGGCGCAGGTGAGCCCGTCGAGCATCATCGAGTCGACGAGCGTCGCGTCACCGAGGCGGAACCCGTCGCGTGCCCCCGGCAAGAGGTGGGGGGCGCGGGTCATCGACTCCATCCCGCCCGCAACGACGATGTCCGCGTCCCCGGCGTTCACCATCTGGTCCGCGAGGTAGATGGCGTTCAGCCCCGACAGGCAGACCTTGTTCACGGTCGTCGCGGGGACCGACAACGGGATGCCGGCGTGGACCGCCGCCTGGCGGGCGGTGATCTGGCCCTGTCCCGCCATGATCACCTGCCCCATGATCACGTAGTCGACCTGATCGGGCGCAAGGCCCGCGCGCTCGAGGGCGGCTGCGATGGCGAAGCCCCCCAGCTCCATCGCGCTGAACGACGCGAGGGAGCCGCTCAGCTTTCCGATGGGCGTCCGAGCGCCTGCGACGATGACCGATCCGGGCATGGCTGACCTCCGGTGTGCTCCGGCGCGTTCCCCGCCGGCGAGAACAGAGAGCGGAACAGGCGATTGAACGAGTGAACAGAAATGAACAGCGAGTACAGGGCATGGAGCCGGGGGTGCCGGCCCGGTGTCCATTCTACGGGCTCGGGTAAGGTCACCGAGATGAGCGGGATTCTCCGTGCGGCGGTCGAGGGCGCCGGCGGTGACGAGCTCTCCTCGATGGCGATGCCCGAGTCCTACCGCGCCGCCTTCGTCCGGCGCGACGACGTGGGGATGTTCGAGGGACTCGACGCCACCGACAAGGACCCCCGCAAGTCGCTGCACGTCGGCGAGGTCCCACTCCCCGAGCTCGCGCCCGACGAGGCCTACGTCGCGGTGATGGCCTCTGCGGTGAACTTCAACACCGTCTGGACCTCCATCTTCGAGCCTGTGCCCACCTTCGGCTTCCTCGACCGGCTCGGGAAGGAGAGCGTCTGGGGCGCGCGCCACGCGCTCGGGTACCAGGTCGTCGGCTCGGACGCCTCCGGCGTCGTGCTGCGGTCCGGCTCGCTCGTCCGCAACTGGAGACCCGGTGACCGGGTCACGATCCACTGCAACTACGTCGACGACCAGGACCCGACGGCCCACGACGACTCGATGCTGGCGCTGAACCAGCGGATCTGGGGGTTCGAGACGAACTTCGGGGGGCTCGCCGACGTGACCGTGGTGAGGGCCAATCAGCTGATGCCGAAGCCCGCCCACCTCTCGTGGGAGGAGGCGGCGGTGAACGCGCTCTGCAACTCCACCGCCTACCGCATGCTCGTCTCGCGCAACGGCGCCCCGGTCACCCAGGGCGACCGGGTGCTCGTGTGGGGCGCGACGGGCGGGCTGGGGAGTTTCGCGGTCCAGTACGTGCTGAACGCCGGTGGGATCCCGATCGGCGTCGTGTCCTCGCCCGAGAAGGCGGACCTCCTGCGCGACCTCGGCGTCGATGCTGTCATCGACCGCAGCGCAGCCGGCTACCGCTTCTGGAAGGACGAGCACACCCAGGACGAGTCCGAGTGGCGCAGGCTCGGCAAGGACATCAGGACCCTCGTCGGCGACGACCCCGACATCGTCTTCGAGCACCCCGGGCGGCAGACCATGGGCGCCTCGGTGTTCGTCTGCAAGCGCGCCGGCACGATCGTTACCTGCGCGGCGACTTCGGGCTACATGATCGAGTACGACAACCGCCACCTCTGGATGAAGCTCAAGACGATCAAGGGCTCGCATTTCGCCAACTACCGCGAGGCCTGGGACGCGAACCGCCAAGTCTGTGAGGGAAAGATCCTCCCCCCGCTGTCCTCGGTCTTCGGGCTCACCGACGTGGGCGAGGCCGCCTACCAGGTCCATCACAACCTGCACGAGGGAAAGATCGGCGTGTTGTGTCTGGCCCCCCAGGAGGGGCTCGGCATCGAGGACCGGGAACTGCGCGAGCGGGTCGGCGAGGACCGGATCACCTTGTTCCGCAGACACGACACGTGAGGTCGCGTGCGTGACGGAGCGCCTCCTGGTCGAGATCGACCACGTGGCGATCGCCGTGAAGGACCTGGACGCAGCGATCGAGTGGTACGCGCTCGCCTTGGGGGCGGAGGTCGCGCACCGCGAGCGCGTCGAGCACGACGGCGTGGAAGAGGTCCTCGTCAAGGTGGCCGAGTCCTACGTGCAGCTGGTGTCGCCGACGCGTGAGGACTCGCCGGTCGCGAAGTTTCTCGCGACCCGCGGCGAGGGGTTGCACCACATCGCCTACCGCGTCGCGGACTGCGCGGAGGCGCTCGAGGCGGTGAAGCGCGCCGGCGTCAGGGTGATCGACGAGGCGCCGAGGCCGGGATCGCGGGGCACCATGATCGCCTTCCTCCACCCGAAGTCCTCCTTCGGCACCCTCGTGGAGCTGGTGCAGGAGGGGGCCAGAAGCCCGGGGTGAGCCGGGCGTGAGCCTGGGGTGAGCCGAGTGTGCGCCTGGTGTGAGCCGCGGCCCACGTGGGCCAGCGCCCCGCGCTCGCCTCGGTGTCGTTCCGCGCCTCCGCGTAAGCCGACACCCTGCCGGCAGTAGCCTCGACGCGATGGAGCACACGATGGCCGAGCGGCTCGAGGACCTCGCGGCCCGAAAGGAGCAGGCCCTCCACGCGGGCAGTGCAGAGGCGGTGGCGCGCCAGCACGCCAAGGGCAAGATGACGGCGCGAGAGCGGATCGACTACCTGC
>JASHYA010000103.1 GCA_030043315.1 Acidimicrobiales bacterium | reverse complement strand
CAGGCACGCGCGCGACGGTCGTGGCGGCGGCGTTCCCGCCGGCGTCCACGGCGGCGTGCGCGGCCGCGTCGTGCACCGCGGCGACCACGCCTGCCGCCGCGGTGCTCACGGGCCAGCGCGCGACGAGGTCGAGGGACCGCATGGACAGGCGAGCGTATCGTCGGCGAGCCCCGGCACCTCCAGCCAGAGGGGGTCTTCGCCGCGAGCCCTAATCTGGCGCGGTGCTGGTAGCCCTGGCCGGAGGCGTCGGTGCCGCGCGCCTGCTCACCGGGGCCGTGCAGGTCGTCGATCCCGCGGAGGTCGTCGCGATCGTGAACACCGGCGACGACATGGTCCTCCACGGCCTCCACATCAGCCCGGACATCGACACCGTCATCTACACCCTGGCGGACCTGCACAACCGATCCACCGGTTGGGGGGTCGCGACAGAGAGCTGGGTCGTCATGGCCGAGCTCGCCCGGCTCGGCGGGGAGACCTGGTTCCACCTGGGTGACCGTGACCTCGCCACCCACCTCTACCGCACCCAGCGCCTCGGGGAGGGCGCCCCGCTCCACGAGGTGACGGACGAGATCGCCCGGGCCCGGGGCCTCGGCGTGCGCGTCCTGCCGATGTCCGACGACCCGGTGCGCACGCGGCTCGTCCTGGCCGAGGAGGCAGAAGGTGTCTCCGCCGGCACCGAGGTGGCGTTCCAGCAGTACTTCGTCGCGCTCCGCCATGCCGTCGCGGTCCGCTCGGTCCGCTTCGACGGCGCGGCGGAGGCGGCGCCTGCGCCCGGAGTACTCGATGCCATCCGCGACGCCGAAGTGGTGGTCGTGTCCCCCTCCAACCCGGTCGTCTCGATCGGTCCGATCCTCGCCGTGCCCGGCGTGCGGGAAGCGCTCGCCGCGCGCCGCGACCAGGTGGTCGCGGTGTCGCCGATCGTCGCCGGGGCGGCGCTGAAGGGCCCGGCGGACCGCCTCCTCGTCGAGCTCGGCCACGAGTCCTCGGTCGTCGGGGTCGCGCGTCTCCACGCGCAGTGGGCGGGAACGCTCGTGATCGACGAGCAGGACGCGCACCTGAAGGCCGCGGTCGAGGCCGAGGGCGTTCGGGCCGTCGTCGCGCGGACGGTCATGTCCAGTCCGAAGGTCGCCGCCTCACTCGCCACCACGGTGCTCGATGCCGCTCGATGAGGCCGGCGCGCTCCGCGCGTACGGGGTGCTCGGCCTGGGCGAGGTGCGTCCCGGTGACGACGTCGGCGCGCTCTTGGCCGAATCCCTCGGCCCACCCGGCGCGGGTGTCCTTCGCGACGGGGACGTGGTGGTCGTCACCCAGAAGATCGTCTCGAAGGCGGAGGGACGCCTCGTCCCCGTCGACCACGACGACCCTTCGGCGAAGCGGGCGCTCGTCGAGTCGGAGTCCGTGCGCGTCCTGCGCCGCCGGGGGGACCTGCTGATCACGGAGACCACCCACGGGTTCATCTGCGCCAACGCGGGCGTCGACCTCTCCAACGTCGGCGACGGGTGGGCGGCGCTCCTTCCCGTCGACGCCGACCGCTCCGCGAGACGGATCCGGGCAGAGCTGCGGCGACGGCTCTCCGTGGTGGTGGGCGTCGTGGTCTCGGACACCTTCGGCCGACCCTGGCGCCAGGGGGTGACGGACGTCGCCATCGGCGTCGCAGGGGTGGCGGCCGTGGTGGACCTGCGCGGCACGCTCGACGCGACCGGCCGCGAGCTCGTCGCGACCCAGGTCTGCGTCGCCGATGAGGTCGCCGCCGCCGCGGAGCTCGTGATGGGAAAGGACCGGGCGGTCCCCGCCGCGGTCATCCGCGGCCTGCCACCCTCGTGGCTGCGCGACGGGTCGGTCCACGACGAGGTCGTGCGCGGACCGGCAGAGGATCTGTTCCGCTGAAGGTCTCCCCGAGGCGAGCGGCCCCGTCTCGAGCTGCGCCGCTACCGCGTGAGGAACCGAAAACCCGCCACCCGCTCCACCTCTCGACTACCGGTGGCTCCGGGCCGACCTCCGGCCCGTCGGAGACGCCGCCCGGCGCCTCGCCTCCTCGACGAGGACTGCGCAGCCCTCTTCCAGGGGGGTCCACGGACGCCATCCCAGGTGGATGGCCGCGCGCGTCGGATCGAGCGCGCAGCGCAGCAGCTCGCCCGCGCGCAACGGCGCGTGGAGGAGCTCCGGTTCGACGCCGGCGATGCCCGCCATCGTGGCGAGGAGCAGGTTGACCGACGTCTCCCTTCCGGTCCCGATGTTGCAGACGAGACCCCCGCCCTTCGTCGCCGCCCGGGCGAGCGCGTCGACCACGTCGTCGATGTAGACGTAGTCACGCGTCTGCTCCCCGTCGCCGAGGATCGTGACGGGGCTGCCGGTCGCCAGCGCCCGGGCGAAGGCGGCCACCGCGCCGTACCCACCGTCGGGGTCCTGACGCGGACCGTAGACGTTGGCGAGCGCGAGCGCCGAGAACTCGAGCGCGTACAGCTCGCGGTAGGCGACGAGGTAGTCGACGACGGCGTTCTTCGCGACCCCGTACGGGGACACCGGCCGATGGGGATGCGACTCGCGCAACGGGAGCTCCGCCGCGTCGGGTGCGCCGTACAGGTCGACGCTCGCCGCGAAGACGACCCGGTCCGCACCCGCGGACCGCGCGCCCTCGATGACGCGCAGGCTTCCGAGAACGTTGACGTCTGCGTCGAACACCGGATCGGCGATCGACACCCGTCCGTCGATCTGCGCCGCAAGATGGAAGATCACCACCGGGCGACGGCGCAAGATCAGGTCCGTCGTCTCGGGAAGGCGGACGTCGAGCTGGTGGATCGAGAGGGCGCGGCCACCGGCGGCGCGCGCGTCGGCGAGGTTGGCGAGCGAGCCGCTCGACAGATCGTCGACGACGTCGACCTCGTGGCCCTCGGCCAACAATCGGTCGACCAGCGCCGACCCGATGAACCCGGCGCCGCCGGTAACCATCGTCCGCATGGCGCCCACATCTTGCTCGGTCAGGCCGAGAGGCGCGCCCCGTCCAGGACCGTTCCGGGAGCGACCGACGCCCCACCGCCGACAACCGTGAGCGGGCGCAGGTCGCTCCGCTCACCGATGCGCGCGCCCGGACCGACGATCGAGCCGGTCACCCTTGCACCCTCGCCCACGCTCGCGCCCGCGAGGAGCACAGACCGGGCAATCCGCGCACCACGCCCCACGATGCAGTCGTGCCCGACCACCGCCTCGTCGACCGCCGCGCCCGGACCGACATGGGCGCCGTCCCCGAGCAGTGCCGGGCCCGAGACCTCGCCGTCGACCTGTGGGGAGCCGAGGAGCCAGACCCCACCCCCCGAGTCCCTTGCGGCCGGGGCCGGCGGCCCAGGCCGCCGCCCCTCCAGGAGGTCCCAGTGCGCCGTCAGGTACGCCTCGGGGGTCCCGGTGTCGAGCCAGTACGAGGCGTCGGCGAGCGCGTAGAGCGTGCCGTCCGCGACCATCGCGGGAAACGTCTCCCGCTCGACGGAGACCCGGCGCCCCTCGGGAACCCGGTCGAGGACCGACGGCTCGAGGACGTACGTGCCGGCATTGATGAGGTTGGTCGGCGCCTCGCCCCTGGCGGGCTTCTCCACGAACGCCTCCACGAGGCCCGACTCGTCGGTCGGCACCACGCCGAATGCGGAGGGGTCGTCGACGGGGTGGAGAGAGATCGACGCCTCGGCGCCGCGCGCGCGATGGAACGCGACGAGCGCCGTCAAGTCCATGTCGGTCAGCACGTCTCCGTTCACCACGACGAAGGTGTCGTCGATCCCGCCCTTCAGGGCGGCGAAGCGGATCGCCCCGGCCGTGTCGAGCGGCGCGGGCTCGACCGCGTAGGTGAGCCGCACGCCGACAGCGACCCCGTCGGGGAACGCCCGCACGAAGGCGTCCGGGAGGTACCCGAGTGACAAGACCGCGTCGTCGACGCCGTGACGCCCGAGATGCTCCAGCACCCTCTCGATCATCGGTTGCTCGACGATGGGCAGCATCTGCTTGGGGACGGACCACGTGAGAGGGCGGAGACGGGTCCCCTCACCCCCCACGAGCACGACCGCCTTCACGGCGCTCCTATCAAGCCTTCGTGGTGCTCGTCGTCGAAGATTTTGGCGCGGTCGTGGACGTCGTCGTCGAAGACTTTGGCGCGGTCGTGGTCGTGGTCGTGGTGGCGCTGGCGCCGGTGGAGGCGTCGACGAGCGCCGTCACGATGCTCCCGCTGGGCTTCGGGAGCTTCGTCCCGGCTGGCACGAAGCCGACGGTGATCAGCTGGTCGTTGCTGAACGCGAGTGTCGAGGGGTCTCCCTGCACGGTCGACGCCGACTCCTTCGATGCGAAGGCGTTCTTCCAGTAGGTCACCGTCACGGTGCCCTTCTTCCCGGCGTCCCTGGTGCCCGACTGGCACTTCTCCCCGTTCCGGTAGGTGGTCCCCGACGACGACTTCTCCTTGCTGCCCGACGTCGTGGTCGAGGTCGTCGTCGAGGTGGTCGTCGAGGTCGTCGTCGACGTCGTGGTCGAGGTCGTGGTCGACGAGGCAGGCAGGTGGAGCTCTGTGGCGGTCAGCGTGAAGCCTGTGTACGAGGAGATGAACTTCCCGAGCACCGCGTTGTGACCGGCGTCCGATGTCTTCTTAGGCGAGATCGTGATCACGCCGTTCCCCGTCGTGTAGAAGGACTGCGTTGTCGCGTCCACCAGGTTGGACGCAAGCGGTGAGACCTGCTTGCCGCAGACGTCGAAGTCGATCGCCGCGTACCACGGCGCGCCGCCCTTCACGGGGGGAGTGGTGTTCGCGACCGGTGAGGACCGGTAGTCAATGCGCGCGACGATGATCGAGACGACGCCCACCACGACGATGAGGACGAGGGCCGCGTACCAGTTGATCGGCCTCTGGCCGCGATAGGTCCGGCCACCTCCGGTTGCACCGGCGCGTGCGACCCATTTCCCCTGCGAACTCCTCGGCATGGCGGGGGAGACCTTAGCAACAGCCCCCCGCTCCACCCCCGCGGCCCCCGGTGCGCAGCAACCCTCGCACGCCGCGCATCACCGTCGAACCGCCGTTGGCGGCTGCGTGTCCGTCCGTTGAGGAGCCCCTGGCCGCTCTCGGTCGTTCACCTGACCCGGCGTCTCCCGCTCGCCGAAGGGTGCGGCCATGGGCGACGGCTGAGCGAGCGGTAGACGGCCACGGTGTCCGGATGGACCCATTCGGCCGGGTCGACCGGCCTGCCGCACGGCGCCTTCAGCTGCTGGACGGCCTCACCCGAGACGAGGCGAACGAGCTCACCCATCGCCGACTCCACCCCCGCAGGATTGCCCTGACGGTCGGCGGCGAGGAAGAGCAGACGATAGAGCCGCTCGTCGTAGGGCGAGACGAGTAGACCGCGGCGAACGGCGAGCTCGGCACCATGGCCGTCGTCCCTTGCAAGACAGCGCTTCGCGACGTCGAGGGCCAGCAGCACGATGGCGCGCTCCATCTCCGCGTGCACGCCTTCGAGCACCGCCCAGTCGACCGACCGCAAGCCGCCGAGGATGGGTCCACGGACGAGGTCGAGAGCAGCAGCCCACGCCTCTTCCGCCCCGGCGCCCTGAGCGGCCGCGAGGGAGCGGAACTGTGCCCAGTCGGTGGTCACGCCCGGCGCGACCCGAAGCCGGCCGACGCCGCGTGGCAGGAGGTCGGACCCGTCCGACGCTCGTCCGAGCGCTTGGCGCGTTTCGGACACCGTCGAAAACCGCGTCGGGTCCGGTGGGAGCTGATCGGGCCACAAGGCGGTCGTCCATGCGTCGGCGGACACACCCGCAGGGTGCAGCGCCAGGTACGCGACGAGCTCCAAGCACCGCGCCCGACGGAACGCGCGCGCGGCGCCGATCACCTCGACCGGGCCAAGCACCCGCACGACCACCTCGGGAAGCACTGTCATGCACCGAACGGTCGGCGAGGCCGATCACGGTGCGCCCACCGGCGACGCGGCCCTGAGCGTCCATGGCGCTCTGGGTTTCCAGAGCTCGGCGGGCCGGCCGGGACGGGGAGGGAGGGGGTCACCTGGGATCCCGGCCCGGTCCACCGAGGAGCCTCGCTGTGAGAGGCGCGCCCACAGTGTGCGGAACGCGCTTTGCTGCAGCCTTGCAGCCGACTTCGCAGGCCCGCGCATGGCACCGCGGAAACCATCGGGCCACGGGAGAATCGGGGGCCGAGCCTCGGCAGCCATCGGGGCCCAGGCAAGAATGTGCACCGCGGCACGGGGGACGTAGCCCAACCGGCAGAGGCAGGGCGCTTAAACCGCCCCCAGTGAGGGTTCGAATCCCTCCGTCCCCACCTCCGTCCCCACCATCGACGACGGGCGCGTCGTGTCGCGTCTCCGCCGGTCACATCGGCTCCGGTGACGGAGAGCTGATGGGAAGCGAACCGGTGGCACTTGTCAACCGGACTTCGCGTCACACGCGAGCCATACCGTTCGGACGGTGAAGCCCAAGTCTCTCCTGGGTCGCCTTCTCGGTGGCACCTTCACCAACGTCTCCTTCGCAGATGCCAGGAGGTTGGTCGGAGCCCTCGGGTTCGAGGAACTACGCGTCAAGGGGAGTCATCACGTGTACGGTCGAGCGGGCATCGCCGAACAGCTCAACTCCAGGACCGCAACGGCCAGGCCAAGCCCTACCAGCTGCGTCAGCTCGTGGAGCTCATTCGTCGGTACGATCT
>JASHYA010000102.1 GCA_030043315.1 Acidimicrobiales bacterium | reverse complement strand
ACGTCGAGGTCGTCGATCTCAGCGAAGTCGTCGGGGTTGCAGGTGTAGAGAGGAAGATCGTTCGCCACAGCCGTCGCCGCGATCATCGCGTCGTAACTGCGCGCCGACGCCTTTCGCCCCGACCGCCGGAGCGAAGCAGCGACTCGGCCGAAAGCTCTCGCGGCTTGTGCATCGAATGGAAGCGGGTCGAAGTCCGCTTCTGCCTGCTGCAAATGCGCCTGTCGCGCCGCTCGCTGAATGTCGTCTTGGGCCACCAGCGGACCGACGGACAACTCGGCAAGCGTGACAGCCGTGATCAGCGGTTCGCTCGGGAGCGCCGTCGCGTCGGCCAACTGCGGCAGGAGGATCACCGTCGACGTGTCGAGGATGCCCCGCGTGCGGTCTGGATTGCTCACAGCTGCGGGTCGAGAACGGCGTCCAGGTCGTGCCGGAACGCCGAGGGGTCGACGGGAGGCAGTCGGCGCCATCTGCTCACCAACACCTCAGCGGGGAGTGCGTGCGGCAAGGGCCGCATCTCTGCGACCGGCTTGCCGTCCCGGGTGACGGTGACGGTCTCGCCACGCTCGACTCGATCGACGACCTCCCCGCCGCGGTTGCGGAGGTCCCTGATGCTGACAGTGCTCACATTCGAAGTGTATCACGCGTGAGACAGGACCTTGAGGACGGCCTGGCGAGTCACAGCCAAGGAAGAGGCTCGCGGGGCTGCTCCGGCAGCAGACGATCTCCCGTGTTCACGGATCAACCAGTCGAGGCGCACGACCGCCTGCTCGCAGCCTTGGCGCCCCTGCCCTCCGCACCTGAGCGCGCCAGATCGCCCTCGGGCGTGACTTCTTGCGGTCGGGGACCACCGCCTTCCGACGTCGGGTCGTCCGACCAGCTTGTCCCGCGTCGGACGCACGACCGCCGGGACGAACGTGAGGCCCAGTGGGACACCGTTCCCGTGCGGCTCCGCCAGACCTTGCAGGCCTACATTGATCAGGTTCGTCTCTTACTTCGGCCCTCGACCGTCTCGGTGCCCTTCCAACTTGCTTCGAGCGGCTGAGCGAGTGGGACCGACGATGTGCCCCAAGGCGTGCTGATCTTCGCCGGTGACTTCCCGATCAGAGACGAACGCCTTCCCCGGTTTATCGACGATGCGGCGGTCTCCAAGCTCCTCGTCGCCGCGCGGCGATCGAGGTGAGACGGTGACTAGGGAGATCAACCAGAGGCGGCGAGCGGAATCGAACCGCTGTACGGGGCTTTGCAGGCCCCTGCCTAAACCACTCGGCCACGCCGCCGGGAAAGGAGTCAGCCTATCGCTCCCGACCGACGCTACAGGGGGTCCACGTCCCCGGACCGGACGCAAGCTCCGGGTGGTCGCCATCCGCACGGGACTGCGACACTGGCGGGGCTGACTCCCGCCGCGCGTCCGCGGCACGAGCCCGCACCGGCCGGACACGTACGACGAGAGGAAAGAGCGGCCAAACGATGCGGAACCCCATGTTCGTATTCGACGAGCACACCGCGGAGCTCATCTTCGGCTATTGCCGTGAGCGGCTCGCTCTGGACCCGGTCCCCCTCGATTACGGAGGCTACGCAACTCCCCTGCACGACGTCCTCGACGGTCTCATCTCGCCGGAAGGGAACGAACCTGCTCGGGTGCTGGAGCTCTTCGCTGACCATCTCGCCTCTGCCGTGATCTCTTCGGACAGTCCGAGATTCGTCTCGTTCATCCCCGCCGCGCCCACGAAGGCGAGCCTCCTGTTCGACATGGTCGTCTCGAGTAGCTCGCTGCACGCGACCTCTTGGTTGGAGGCGGCCGGGGCGGTCTCCGCCGAGAACCAAGTGCTCGATGTCCTCGCCGATCTCGCTGGTCTGCCAAAGGGCTCGGGCGGCTGCTTCGTCTCGGGCGGTTCGGCGGGGAACCTCTCGGCGCTCATGGTCGGGAGGGATACCGCGGGGCTCCGGGGACACGGCACCGAGCGGGCCAAGTTCGCATGTAGCGAGGAGGCGCACTCCTCTGTGGGAAAGGCGCTCCGCGTCCTCGGGCTCGAACCCTTCGTCGTTGCCGCCGTCGACCACCGTTTGACCGGCGAGGCTTTGGAGGCCGCGCTCGGCTCGGACCGGGTCGGCGCGGCGGACGTGGTCGGCGTCGTCGCCACCGCGGGGACCACGAACGCTGGGATCGTCGACGACCTGGCCGGCGTCGGCGCGGTCGCCGGCCGCAGGAAGCTCTGGTTCCACGTCGACGCTGCCTACGGAGGCGGAGCGCTCTTCGCGCCGAGCGTGCGGCCGTTGTTCGAGGGCATCGAACTGGCGGACTCGCTCGTGGTCGACCCGCACAAGTGGCTCTTCGCTCCCTACGACTGCGCAGCGCTCATCTATCGCCAGCCCGCGCTCGCAAAGGCCGTGCACGCACAAGACGCGGCCTACCTCGACGTGATCCACGAGGCGATGCCCGGTGTCGTGCATGACGTCGACTCGGGTACGGAGGGGGCGACGGGAGACGTCCCGTGGAACCCGACCGACTACGCCTTCCATCTCACGAGGCGTGCGAGAGGTCTGCCGCTGTGGTTCTCCCTCGCGGTCCACGGGACGAACGCCTATAGGGATGCCGTCGAGACGGTGCTGACGAACGCAAGGGAGGTCGCCGCCCTCGTCTCGGCGACGCCCTACCTCGAGCTCTTGAGGGAACCGACGCTCTCCATCGTGCTCTTCCGCAGACGGGGCTGGTCGCGTGCCGATTACGAAGCGTGGTCCGCAAGGGTGCTCGCAGAGCAGGTGGCGTTCATGACTCCCACCACGTGGGAGGGGGATCCCGCGGCAAGGCTCGCATTGCTGCATCCCGACACGACGGTCGAGGTCGCTCGGGAGATCTTGGACACGATGGCGTGATCGATGGGCCGTCGTTACGCTGAGCGTGGCATGAAGATCGCGACCATGATCGAGCACGTCCTCTCGTCCACGGGGGGTTCGTTCGGCGCTCGTGCGTTCCTCGACGGGGCGTTCCAAAGGTGAGGCTCGGCAACATGTACGGCCCGGACGCGACCTTCCTCGGCGTGCCGGAGGCCGATCTCGACGACCCGAGTTCCTACGCGGACGCCCGTGCGGTGGTGATCGGGGCGCCGTTCGACGGCGGGACGTCCCACAGGCCGGGCGCGCGCTTCGGTCCGCAGGCCATCCGCCTCACCGACTACCTGCCGCACGACGGGAGCCGGCCCCACCTCGCCCTGGGCGTGGATCCGCTCGCCGAGCTAGGCGTCGTCGACGTCGGGGACGTCGAGATGCTGTCCGGCGAGACGGAGCGCTCCCTCGACAAGCTCGCGGACGCTGTCGAACGGATCGCCCGGACCGGCGCGCTGCCCGTCGTGCTCGGCGGCGACCACACCATCGCACTCCCCGACGTGACGGGCGTGGCGCGTCACGTCGGATGGGGGAGGGTGTCGGTGGTCCACTTCGACGCCCACGCCGACACGGGTGACACGCAGTTCGGGTCCCTCTATGGGCACGGCACGCCCATGCGCCGGCTGATCGAGTCCGGCGCGACGCGAGGTGACCGGTTCCTCCAGATCGGCTTGCGGGGGTACTGGCCCGAGCCGGAGACGCTCCGGTGGATGGCCGAGCAGCGCATGCGGAGTTTCGAGATGACCGAGGTGGTCGAGCGGGGCCTCGACGCGTGTCTCACCGAAGCTCTGGCCATCGCGACCGACGGATGTGAGGGAGTGTTCCTCTCGGTGGACGTCGACGTCGTCGATCCCGGCCTTGCGCCCGGGACGGGCACGCCGGAGCCTGGCGGGTTGACCAGCCGGCAGCTCCTGGACGCGGTGCGCCGGATCGCAATGGAGGTACCGCTCGCGGGTCTGGACGTGGTCGAGGTGTCACCCCCTTACGACCACGCGGAGGTCACCGCCTACCTCGCGAACCGTGTGGTGCTCGAGGTGCTGTCCGGGTTCGCGTGGCGTCAGCGCGAAGCGGGAGGCGATCGTCGCCCGCGTCGGCCCGGCGCGCCGCTTCTCGAGGGCCGCTCGCCCGAAGGCGACGTGTAGAAGGTCTCGCCCGAGGCGCGGTGTGCGAGTCCAGGCGCAGCGACGTTCAGGAGCAGGCTGTTTTGGACGGCGACGCGTGGAGCGACGAGTACGCGACGGAACGCGATGGTGCGACGACGTGCACCGTCTTGCCATACCCCGTGAACGTCCATGTGACGGCGTAGCGCTCTGTGTCCTCGAGCACCGCGCTGCCACGAAGGCTCCGCGGTCGGCCTGTGGAGGTGTTCATCTCCAGGACGGCTGTGCCGACGGTCTCCTTGGTCTTCGATGTCTTGAAGAGCGCGCCGAGCACCTCCGTGGTCGGCGGCGAGGAGTCCGGGACGGTCCTGGTCGATCCCGGGACGATCGCTGTGCGCAACTGCGAGGCGTTCGAGCTGGTGGTGATCCCCCGCTCGAATGTGGTGTAGGGCTTGTCGCCCTTCACCACCTTCACCCATCTCCCGGCGAGCGAGGTGGCCCGCGACGCGGCGACTCCAAGCTCGTCGACGACCGCGACGATGTTGCCCCGGAAGTAGACGTTGCCGTTCACGAGCCGGAGATCGAAGACGCTTGTCGCGTTTGTTGTGTCGCTCCGCACGGGGACGCACCGCTGCTTGATGACCTGTTGTCCGGAGCTCGGGGCCGCGTCCCCCCTGATGTCGTCGGGAGCGCCGGCCGCGGTCGAGAGCTCGACGTACTCGTAGGTCCCGGCATTGGTCGCCGAGGTGACCGCGCGGCTCACCAGCGTGCTGGCGACTGTCGCGGAGCTCGCCGGTGCGATGGCCGCGCCGATCCCGATGCCGGCCCCGACTGCGAGGACGAGGATGCCCGCGAGCGCGACGGCGCGGAACGTCTTCCGCCGGCGTTCCTCGGGCGACAGCGGCGGACGTCGTGGTGGGGACGGTGGCAGGTACGGCCAGTTGTAGGGAGGAGTGGGCTGGGGTGGCCCGTACGGGTTCTGGGGGGGCTGACCGCCGCCGTAGGCGCCGTACTGACCAGCGTAGGGGCCGTAGGGACCGGCGGAGGGGCCGTACTGGCCGCCATAAGGGGCTTGGGTCTCGGATCCCGGGTAGGCCGACTGCGAGGGGCCGTGCCACCGGTACTCCTCGCCGAACGGCGGCGGGGCAGGCGGGCGTTGCTCCTCGTTCTGTCCGGGCTGGCCTGTCACCGGTCCCGGTGAGCCACCGTTCGCCGTCGGCTCCTCTGGCATGGCATGGCAGCCTAAGACGTCGCAGGATCGCCCCGCGCGCGGCCCTCGGGCGACCGTTGCACCATCCGCCAGCATGTGACACGCCGATGTCATGCTCGCTCACATGTCACCCGGCGCTCACTGGGACGAGCAGGATCTCCTCGGATTCGACCTCGAGACGACCGGCGTCGACCGGTTCACCGATGTCCCCGTCTCCTACGCGCTCGTCGCCGTGCGTGGTGGGCTGGTGGTGTGGAGCGACGCGTCGCTGGTCGACCCCGGCCGGGAGATACCGCCCGGTGCGTCGAGCGTGCATGGCATCACCACTGAGCGGGCGCGACGCGAGGGGATCCCACTCGGGATCGCGGTGCGCCACATCGCGGACGCGGTGCTCGACTCCTCGCGCAAGGGCGTGCCTGTCGTCGGCATGAAGCTCGATTACGACCTCACCATGCTCGACGCCTGCTGCCGACGGGAGACTGGGAGGGGGCTCGCCGATCGCGGGTTCCGTGGGCCCGTCGTCGACGCGCTCGTGATCGACCGTCATCTCGACCGGTACCGACCCGGGAAGCGCACGCTCGCGGACCTTTGCAGCTACTACGGCGTCGTCATCGACCATGCCCACGACGCCTCGGCGGATGCGACGGCCGCGATCGACGTGGTGCGCACCCTGTGCAGGTCCTACCCCGAGCTACGCGATCTTGTGCCTATGGAGCTGCACGTCGCCCAGGAGGGCTGGCACCGAGAGTGGGTGGCGTCGTTCGCCGAGTGGATGCGTTGGAAGGGACTGGGTAGTCCGATCGACGACGAAGATGCAGCGTGGCCGGTCGCGTCTGCCGCTCCGGAGGTGGGGGCCCGGGCCGCGGTCTGACCCACCCGAGCCTTCACGGAGACGGCCGGACACCGTCGGACACCGCCGGGATGATGCGAAGATGGACGCGTGCGAGCCTGGGAGGTCGCCCAACCCGGGCCGATCGACGGCCACCCGCTCCGGCTGGTCGAGCGCCCGCTGCCCGATCCGGGGCCGGGGGAGGTGCGGGTGGACGTGCGCACGTGCGGCGTCTGTCGGACGGATCTCCACGTGGCCGAGGGGGACCTCGAGGTGCACCGGCGTCACGTGGTGCCGGGTCACGAAGTCGTCGGTACCGTCGGTGCGCGGGGCCCGGGCGCCAGACGGTTCCACCTGGGTGAGCGTGTGGGCGTTGCCTGGCTCGCATCCACCTGCGGCGTGTGCCGGTTCTGTCGGCGGGGTGCGGAGAACCTCTGCCTTCGGGCAACCTTCACCGGCTGGGACCACGACGGCGGTTACGCCGAGTCCACCGTCGTGGACGAACGCTTCGCTTACCGTCTCCCCGAGGAGCTGAGCGACGACGAGGCCGCACCGCTTCTGTGCGCCGGGATCATCGGTTACCGGGCCCTCAAACGCGCGTCGCTCCCGCCCGGGGGAAGACTCGGGCTCTACGGCTTCGGTGGCTCCGCGCACATCACCGCCCAGATCGCCCGGGGGCAGGGCGCGGAGTTGTACGTGGCCACCCGGTCGGCGCACGCGCAACAGCTCGCGCGAGAGCTCGGCGCGACGTGGGTTGGAGGAGCCGCCGACGCACCACCTGTTCCGCTCGACGCCGCGATCCTCTTCGCACCTGTCGGCGATCTCGTGCTCCCTGCCATGGCGGCGCTCGACCGGGGCGGCGTGCTCGCGGTCGCGGGCATTCACCTCACCGACGTCCCTCCGCTCGACTACCGCGCGTACCTCTTCGAAGAACGTGAGCTTCGAAGTGTGACCGCCAACACGCGGCGAGACGGCGAGGAGCTCTTGGCCCTGGCGTCGCGTCTGGGCGTCCGGGCGACGGTGCAGCCGTACCCGCTCGACCGCGCCGAGGAAGCCCTGGCTGATCTCGCCCACGACCGCGTGACGGGCGCGGCGGTTCTCCACGTTCGCTAACGGGTTACCAGCTGCGGGGTGCTTCGGAAGGGGGCGCGCACGCAGAGTGGTAGCTTTACCTCCTGGGGCCGTTGGCGCAGTTGGTAGCGCACTTGCATGACGCGCAAGGGGTCAGAGGTTCGAGTCCTCTACGGCCCACCACATCGTCGTATTCGAACTTCGGCACAGGAAAGAGGAGGTCGAAGGGTTCCTTGTAGGCGGCTTCGACCACGTGTCCGTTGCGCACGCGAACGTCGTCGAGCACGGCAGTGTTGAACAGCCTCCTGGTCCGGTCGCTCCCGCGTCGGTAGGCGGAGGCGCAACGGGTGGAGAAGCGAATCGCGAGGTTCATGACCTCTTGCCAGTCATCGAGGTTGGCGTCGAGGATGCTTTGGCGGGACTCGATGGAGCGTAGCTCGGCGCCGATTCGTTCCTGTTCGTGTCGGAGCATGGTGACGTCGATGGCGTTGGCGTAGTACGCCTCCATCAGTTTGTAGCGCTCGGCCTCGGCGCGCTCGTGGCGGCGTGCCAGCAGCTCGCGTTCGGCGGTGGTGTCCTCGTGGTGGGTGGCCACCTCGGTGGCAATCGCCTGGCGCAGGCCTTCTGCCCAATCGGCCGGCACCTCGATGCGGCCGTAGAGGTCCTCGACTTCGGCTTCGAGCTGGTCGGCGGCGACGTAGCGCTCCTGGCAGCCGGTGCTCGAGGCTGGGGCCGACATCGAGGAGCGCCACGTAGAGGCCGGCGATGGCCGCGGTGTGGCGGAGGAACAGCGGGTTGGGGGCCGCCTTGCCCGGTGCCGGCGAAGTCCCCTCGGCCAGCCGGGCGCCGTTGCGGGTCAGCCACCAGAAGAATGGTGCCGAGCCCGACGCCATGTACGGGCGGGTGCGATCCACCAGCCCAGCGGACCGGAGCCGGGACAGTCGGTAGTCGACGGTCCGCTCCGGACGGCCGGTGACAGCGATCAGCTGCGGCGTGGTCAGCACCCGGTGGGCGTTCAGGAGGACCAGCAGCTGGTGGTCGATGGGCGACAGAGGAGCGGCTCCGCCACGGCGTCCGCCACCCCCGCCGGCCGAGGCGGGATGAGGAAAGGCAACAGCACGATCATCCCTACAGTCGCCGACACCTGCAGGTGCCGGATCTGCGCCTTGACCGGCGCCTTCACCACGGGGGACCTCGCGGTTCGGGTCCTGACCGATCCGCGAGCAGCGGGGGACAGCCGATGCCGCGTCCAGACGCGACGAGACCTCCGGTGACCGACCGGAGCGGGATTCGGTTGGGTAACTGGACATGGGGATGTGCCCACGACCGGGAGGCGCGCCACTCTGGACCGCGGAGGAGACCTCGATCGCGCCCAGAAGTCAAGGGGTCTTCGAAGATTTTTCCCGGTTCAGATTCGCTTCTGGGCCTTTTGGGTGACCGGACCCATGGAGTAGCCCATTGACAGGTCGCTTCTGATCTGTTGTAGGAT
>JASHYA010000101.1 GCA_030043315.1 Acidimicrobiales bacterium | reverse complement strand
ACGAGGTCGACGCCGCCGGCCACGCGGCTGGAGCTGCGGTCGTCACCACCTACCGCAACTCCGACGAATTCGTGGACCTCTGCCGGGGACCCCACGTGCCGTCGACCGGACGGCTCGGCCACTTCACCCTCACCAGGGTCGCGGGCGCGTACTGGCGTGGCGACGAGCACCGTCAGCAGCTCCAACGGATCTACGGGACCGCGTGGGAGTCGGAGGCCGCGCTCGCCGACTACCTCCACCGCCTCGAAGAGGCCGAGCGGCGAGACCACCGCCGGATCGGGCACGAGCTGGACCTCTTCTCGTTCCCCGACGAGATCGGCTCGGGCCTCCCGGTCTTCCACCCCAAGGGCGGGATCGTCCGCCGCGAGATGGAGGACTACTCGCGCCGGCGCCACGCCGAGGCGGGCTACGACTTCGTGTACTCGCCCCACATCACCAAGGCGACGCTCTTCCAGGAGTCGGGGCACGTGGAGTGGTTCGCCGACTCGATGTACCCCCCGATGGAGCTCGACGACGGCTCCTTGTACTACGTCAAGCCGATGAACTGCCCGTTCCACATCCTCGTCTACCGGAGCCGGCAGCGCTCCTATCGCGAGCTGCCGATGCGGCTCTTCGAGTTCGGCACCGTCTACCGCTACGAGAAGTCCGGGGTCGTGCACGGCCTGACCCGGGTGCGCGGGCTCACCATGGACGACGCGCACATCTTCTGCGCGCGCGAGCAGATGGCCGCGGAGCTGAGCAGGGCGCTCACGTTCGTGCTCGACCTCCTCCGGGACTACGGGCTCGACGACTTCTGGCTGGAGCTGTCGACCAAGCCGGAGGGGAAGGCGGTCGGGAGCGACGAGGAGTGGGACGAGGCGACCGACGTTCTCCGGGAGGTGGCGGAGGGACGCGGCCTCGAGCTCGCCCTGGACCCGGGCGGTGGCGCCTTCTACGGGCCCAAGATCTCGGTCCAGGCGCGCGACGCGATCGGGCGGAACTGGCAGATGTCCACCGTCCAGCTCGACCTGCAGCTCCCGCAGCGGTTCGGGCTCGAGTACACCGGCGCGGACAACGCGAAGCACCGCCCGGTCATGATCCACCGGGCGCTCTTCGGCTCGGTGGAGCGGTTCTTCGGCGTGCTGCTCGAGCACTACGCGGGCAACCTCCCCACCTGGCTCTCCCCGGTGCAGGTACGCCTGCTGCCGGTCCGCGACGACCACGTCTCCTACGCCGTCTCTGCGACGGAGCGGTTCGTCGCGGAGGGACTCCGCGCGGAGATGGAGGACGCGAGCGAGCCACTCGGCGCGCGCATCCGGCGGGCGAAGCTCGAGAAGGTCCCCTACGTGCTCGTCGTGGGGGACGACGACGTGGCCGCGGGGACCGTCGGCGTCAACCGGAGAGGGGACGAGCGGCCCGAGCGAGGTGTCGCGCTCGATGTCGCGGTCGCGCGGGTGCGCGACGACGTCGCGACGCGACGCATCTCGCCGGACGCGTAGGCGTGGCCCTCGAGCAGCTCTGGGCCGGGTGGCGGGACGCGTACGTCAACGAGGCCACGGAGGTGGAGCGCAGCGGGATCGACGACGCCTGCGTCTTCTGCGCCATCGCCGAGAGCGGGCCGCCCTCGCCCGACAACGGCATGGTCTGGCGCGGCGACCTCACCTTCGCGGTCTTGAACGCCTACCCGTACGCGAGCGGCCACCTGCTCGTCCTGCCGCTCCGTCACATCTCCGGCCTCGAGGAGCTCACGGGGGAGGAGTCGAGCGAGCTGTGGGCCACCACGCAGGCGGCGGTCAGGGCGCTCACCGGCGCCTACACGCCCGACGGCCTGAACATCGGTGCGAACCTCGGCCGCGCGGCGGGCGCGGGCATCCCTCGCCATCTCCATCTCCACGTGGTGCCGCGCTGGTCGGGCGACACGAACTTCATGACGTCGGTCGCGGGCGTCCGGGTGATCCCCGAGACGTTGCCCGGCGCCTGGGAGAAGGTGACCGCGGCCTGGCCCGCCGAGCCACTGGGACCGCACGTCCGCGACGAGCAGTCGTTCGACTCCGCGTACGACGGCCGTCCCCCCTGGGACATCGGGCGTCCGCAGGCCGCCTTCGTGCGTCTCTCCGACGCGGGTGCCATCACGGGCCGGGTCCTCGACGCCGGATGCGGCACGGGCGAGCACGCGCTCCTGGCCGCAGGGAGAGGACTCGACGCGACCGGGATCGACTCGTCGCCGAAGGCCATCGCGCTGGCCGAGCGCAAGGCGGCGGCGCGGGGTCTCGGTGCGCGCTTCGTCGTCTGGGACGCCCTGCGGCTCGTCGAGCTCGGAGCGCGCTTCGATACGGTGCTCGACTGCGGCCTCTTCCACGTCTTCGACGACGACGCGCGCAGCCGGTACGTCGAGTCGCTCGCGGGCGTGCTCCCTCCCGGCGGCAGGTACTTCATGCTGTGCTTCTCCGACCGGCAACCGGGCGACTGGGGGCCTCGCCGCGTGAGCGAGCAGGAGCTCCGAGCCGCGTTCGACACCGGGTGGGTCATCGACTCGATCGAGCCCTCCACGCTCGAGACGAACCTCGTCCAGCCCGGCGTCGACGCGTGGCTGATGTCGGCGACCCGCTCCGACGACCAGAAGGCCTAGCCCCCCGCGTCGGAGCGGTGAGCGCGGCCGGGTCAGGCGTCCGGCGAGTGCGTGGCTCCAGGCTGAACGGGAGATGTCCTGAGGCGCCGGATCGCAAGTTCGATGACCCCGCTCGACCGGTCGAGCGCGCTCGCTGCGACGGGCACATCGACACCCGTGAGCAGACCAACGAGCGCGACCTTGACGTCGCCGTTCGCCGCAGTGAGCGCCGCCGCCGACTGCTCGACGTCGGTCCCGGCAGCCTGGCTCAGCAGTCGGACGATCCGCTGGCGCAGTTTGGCACTCGTCGGCCGCATGTTGATCATGAGGTTCGACCAGGTCATGCCGAGTCGGACCATGACCGCGGTCGAGTACGAGTTCAAGATCAGTTTCTCTGCGGTCCCCGCCTTCATCCGGGTCGAGCCCGCGATCACCTCGGGGCCCGTGTCGGCGCAGATGACGACGTCGCAGTTGTCGCGTAATTTTGCGAACGGGTTCGACGTCACGAGCGCGGTGAAGGCTCCTGCTCGTACGGCGTGACGGAGCGCTCCCTCGACGTAGGGGGTCCGCCCCGACGCCGTGAGACCGACCGCAACGTCCGACGGCCCTACTTCGGCCGCGTCCTGGACGCCGAGGGCCGCTTCGTCCTCGGCCCCCTCCTTGGGTCGTCGCATCGCGGCGTCGCCGCCGGCCAGGTGGGCGACTACGAGGTCTTCGGCGACTCCGAAGGTCGGGATCAGCTCCGCCGCGTCGAGAAGGCCCAATCTCCCCGAAGAGCCCGCTCCGAAATAGTGGACGCGGCCACCGTTCCCGATGCGTGCCACCGTCTCCTCCACGAGGCGGGAGAGGTCCGGAAGGGCGCGCCGCACAGCCGCTGGCACGGTGGAGTCTTCATCGTTCACCTTCTCGAGCAGGGCGAGGGTCGAGAGCGTGTGGATGTCGTTCGTCCGAGGATTGCGATCCTCGGTGAGCGAATCGAACCAGTCGCCGGAGGTCAAACCGGCACGTCCTCGCTGAGTGGCAGACCACGTGCTGTCCGGAGGGCGACGTGGCAGGCGACGCGGTGACGGGGACCGATCGCGCCCAGCTGCGGTGCCGTTTCCGCGCACACCTGCTCAGCCAGTGGACATCGAGGAAGGTACGGGCAACCGTCCGAGGTCGGACCAGCGGGGCCCGCCGTGAGGGCCTCTCCGACCATCGTGACCGCCCCAGCCCCGTCCACCTGGCCGCTCGGGCGTCGTCCAGGGTCGGGAACGGGGACCGCGGCCGCCAGGGCGCGCGTGTACGGGTGACGGGGAGTGTCCAGGACGTCGGCGTACGGGCCCTGCTCGACCACCTGACCCAGGTACATCACGGCGATGATGTCGCTCACGTGCCTGACCATCGAGAGGTCGTGGCTGATGAACACGTAGGAGAGCTCCAGCTCGCCTTGGAGGCGCACCAGCAGGTTCAGCATCTCCGCCCGGACCGAGACGTCGAGTGCCGACGTGGGCTCGTCCAGCACCAGGATCTCCGGCTCCACGGCGAGCGCCCTGGCGATCGCCACGCGCTGGGCTTGACCTCCCGAGAGCTCGTGCGGGTACCGGTCCCGGTGGCGAGGGCTGAGCGCGACGTGGCCCAGAAGCTCGTCGACCCGGGCTTGACGTTGGGCACGCTCCGGTGCGAGGTGGTGGACGGTGAGCACCTCGGTGAGCGCCTTCTCCACCGTCACTCGGGGATCGAGCGAAGAGAAGGGGTCTTGGAAGACCAGCTGGATGCTCCGAGCCAGTGCGCGTCCGGGGTGGACCGGCTCGCCCATGATGTCGAGCTGTCCCCTGGTCGGCAGCTCCAGCCCGACCATGAGCCGCGAGAGCGTGGACTTGCCACAGCCGCTCTCGCCGACGATCCCAAGGGTGGTTGCCCGCTCGAGCTGCAGCGACACTCCCCGGAGGGCTCGGACGGGCGGACCCCGTCGGGATGGGTACTCCTTCTCGACTGTGGTCGCCCGCAGGACGACGTCGCCGCCACTCACTCCTCGGCCCTCCAACATGCGGCGACGCCCCCGTTCGCCGCGGGCAACAACGGCGGCTCTTCTTCGCTGCAGCGATCGAACGCCACCGGACACCTCTGACGATACGGGCAACCCTTGCCGAGGCGCGACGGATCGGGCGGTTGCCCGCCGATCTGGGTCAGAGGAGAGCGGTGCGCGGCCCCCTCTCGGGGCAGCGTGCCGAGGAGCGCCACCGTGTACGGATGCACCGGCCGGACGAAGAGCTCCTCGGTCGTCGCGCGCTCAACGATTCTTCCCGCATACATGACCACGACCCGATCGACGAACTGCGCGATGACGCCCAAGTCGTGAGTCACCCAGACGACGGCCATCCCGGTCGTCTCGTGGAGCTCACCGACGAGATCGAGGATCTGGCGCTGGATCGTCACGTCCAGCGCGGTGGTCGGCTCGTCGGCGATGAGGATCCGGGGGGAGACGGCGAGGGCCATCGCGATCATGACCCGCTGGAGCATGCCTCCGGAGAGCTCGTGGGGGAAGGCGTGGGCCACGCGGTCCGGATCGGTGAGCCCCACCTGATGGAGCACCTCGCTGCACCGTCTCCGAGCGTCGTGTTTGGGAGTTGTGTGCGCGGTGAGGGTCTCGACGATCTGCGTCGAGACCCGGAGGAGCGGATTGAGCGAGGTCATGGGATCCTGATAGATCATCGAGATCTGGGCACCGCGCACCGAGGCGAGCGCCCGCTCGTCCATCGTGGTCAGGTCTCGGCCCGCGTACTCGACCGTACCGCCGAGCAACCGGATCGGCGGATCGGGCAGCAGCCGCAGGACCGACAGGACCGTCAGGCTCTTGCCCGATCCGCTCTCCCCGACGATGCCCACCTTCTCGTGGGCCATCACTCCCAGGTCGACCCCCCGGACGATCTCGACGGGGCCACGGCGCTCGTGCAGCCCGATCCGGACGTCACGGAGCACGAGCAGCGGCTGTTCCTCCTCGGCGTGGACCGCCCCGCCCGTCACGCCGGTGCCGCCCGTCACGCCGGTGCCGCCCGTCACGCCGGTGCCGGCTCGGGCTCGCCCGCACCCCGACCGAGCGGGGTCCGGATGGTGAGGCGCGAGGGTGCTGCCGGCGACCTCCGGTTCCCTGCTGCAGCCGGGGGCCACCCCGTCGCTCCGGGAGTGACGACGCCGAGGATGCTCGGCCGGCTGGCACCGGTGCACGACGGCACCGTCGCGGGGAGTCCCGACAGCGTCAGAAAGCCGATCAGTGCGAAGAGCAGTGCCTCTTTGATCTCCTTGGCGACGCCGAGCTCATCGGTCGGGCGTAGCGCGACGTTCGGGAGGCTCGCTCCCAGCGACCGCATGAGCGTCGCGTTCCGGGTGCCCCCGCCTGCGACGTAGAGGTGCTTCAACGCGTACGGACGGAGGGCACGGGCGATCCCTTGCGCCGTCGCGGCGGTGAGCGAGGCGAGCAGATCATCGAGATCACGCGGGGTTTCGCCGAGCCGGGCCGTCAGATATTCGAGGTTGAAGAGTTCCTTGCCGGTCGACTTCGGCGGCGGCATCTCGAAGTACGGGTCGTCGAGGATGCGCTTGACCAGCGCGTCGTCGACCTTCCCCCGGGCAGCCCGTTGACCGTCGCGGTCGTAGTATTCTTTTCCGCCCGTTGCCCAGTGCACCGCCGCGTCGAGCAGGGCATTCGCTGGTCCGATGTCGAACGCGACGGGTGGTGCGCCGGTATCTACGACCGTCACATTGGCGATACCGCCCAGGTTGAGCGAACCCACCGCCTCGTTCGAGGTTCCGCCCAGCAACATCACGTCCAGGAGGCTCACGAGCGGAGCACCCTGTCCGCCGGCGGCGATGTCGGCGTTTCGTACGTCGCTCACCACCGTGACCCCGGTCCGCGCGGCAATCCACGCCGGCTGTCCGAGCTGGATGTCTCCCCGCGCCACATCACCGTCGACCCAGTGGAAGACGGTCTGGCCATGGGAGCACACCGCGTCCACCGCCGGGTACTCGTCGACCAGCGCTCGCGCCACGTCGCCGAAGTGTTGGCCGATCAGCACGTCGAGCATGCAGATCTCGCCGACGGTCGTCGGCTGAGGCGGCAGCACCGCAGCTATGGCGCTTCGGAGCCCGGGAG
>JASHYA010000100.1 GCA_030043315.1 Acidimicrobiales bacterium | reverse complement strand
GCCGGCACCTTCGGGGATCGCCTATCGCTCCGCGGCCGGCAGGTGGGTACTCCTCGCCACGGTGCTCGGGTCGTCGCTCGCCGTCATCGATGGCACCGTCGTCGGGATCGCATTGCCCGTCATCGGCCGCGATCTCGAGGTCCCGCTCGTGTCTGTCCAGTGGGTGGTGACCGCGTACCTGCTGATGCTGGCGTCGCTCCTCGTCGTCGGCGGATCGCTCGGCGACCGGTTCGGCCGCCGACGCATCTTCCTCGTGGGTGTCGTGTGGTTCGCGGTCTCCTCGGCGGCGTGCGCAGCGGCGCCGAACGCGCCCGTGCTCATCGTGATGCGTGCCGTCCAAGGCGCTGGTGCCGCACTGCTCGTGCCGGCCAGCCTGGCGATCGTGGAGGCGGCCTTCGTCGCCGAGGACCGGGGTCGTGCGATCGGCGCATGGTCGGGCCTCGGGGGAGCGGCGACGGCCGTGGGACCACTGGTCGGGGGCTACCTGGTGACCGTGGCCTCGTGGCGGTGGATCTTCCTCCTGAACGTGCCGCTCGCAGCCGTCATCCTCCTCACCGCCCATCACGTGCCCGAATCCTCCGACGAGGCGGCTCCCCGGCTCGACCGCTGGGGGGCGGTCCTGACCGTCGTGTCGCTCGCCGGCATCACCTACGGGCTGGTGGAGGGCGCCGCCCTCGGTTGGGGGGCGGTGTCCGTCCTCGTCGCGCTCACGCTCGGTGTCGTTGCGGCCGTCGCCTTCGTGGTGATCGAGCTCCGTACCGCCCATCCGATCCTCCCTCTCGGGCTCCTGCGCAACCGCCAGCTGGTCGCGGCAAACGGGGTCACCTTCCTCGTGTACGCCGCGCTCGGCGCGGCGCTCTTCCTCCTTCCGATCGTGCTCGAGGTCGCCGGCGGCTACTCACCGTTCAGCGCGGGGTTGTCCCTCCTCCCGGTGACGTTCCTGATGCTGGTGCTGTCGGCGCCGTCCGGCAGGCTCTCCTCACGGACCGGACCCCGGCTGCAGATGGCCGTGGGACCTGTGATCGTCGGCGTGGGGCTCGCCCTCCTGGCGCGTACGGCGTCGGGTGCGTCGTACCCTTCGGTGGTGCTGCCGGCGCTGCTCATCTTCGGACTCGGTCTCGCGGTGACTGTCGCGCCCCTGACGGCGACCGCCCTCGGGGCGGTCAGCGACGAGCACTCCGGCCTGGCTTCGGCACTGAACAACGACGTGGCGCGGATCGGCGGCCTGATCGCGGTCGCGATCGTCCCCGCGATCGCGGGGATCTCGGGGAGCGCCTACCTCCACGCGGGTCCGCTCTCCGCCGGCTTCCGGACCGCGGCGTTCGTCACCGGCGCGTGGTGTGTTGCCGGAGGGGTCGTGGCGTTGCTCTGGGTGCGCAACCCCTCGAGGAGGCGAGCTGCCGCGAGAGCCGAAACAGTGCACACCCACTGTGCGCTCGACGCGCCGCCCCTCGCTGGTGCCCGGACGCACATCGGGGAACCACCTGATCGAAAGGCCGGTCGGCCGTGAACTGGCCGCTCTTCCTCCTCGGCATCGTCGTGATCGTGTTCACGAGCACCAACGTCTTGTTCACCATGGTGCTCCCGCGGCGACCGTTCGGCATCGACCGGCTGACCCTCACGGTCAACCGGCTGGTGCTGAGGGTGATGAACGTCCTGTCGCACTTCGCCCCCACCTACGAATGGAAGGACGCCGTGCTCTCGGTCACGGGTCCGTTCGCCCTGGTGGTGCAGCTGTTCATCTGGGCCGCGGGGCTCACCCTCGGCTTCGGACTGCTCATCACCGCCACACACCACTCGTTCGGCGACGGTCTCCTCCAGGCGCTCACGTCGGTGTTCACGGTCGGTGCCGCCCACGAAGGTGGTGTGCCCGTCCCGTCCTTCGACATCCCCTCGGGCGCGATCTGGGTGGTCATCGTCGCCCTGCAGATCGCGTACCTGCCCACCCTCTATGGCTCCTTCAGCCGACGCGAGGCACTCGTCGCGCTCCTGGAGAGCCGCGCCGGCTTGCCCGCATGGGGGCCGGAGATCCTCATCCGTCACCAGCTCGTGGGGATCATCGACACGCTTCCCGACCTCTACGCGGCCTGGGAGGCGTGGGCCGCGGACGTGGCGGAGAGCCACACGACCTACCCGGTCCTGCTCCTCTTCCGCTCGCCCGAGGCGTGGTACTCCTGGGTGATCGGCCAGCTCGCGGTGCTCGACGCGGCCGCCATCCATCTCGCGGTCTCGCCGTCGAGCGCAAGCTCCCGGTCGAGGCTCTGTCTCCGCATGGGCTTCACCCTCTTCGACCGGATCGCAGTGTCGCTCGGCTGGGAGGTCGACCCGGACCCAGACCCCGAGGGCCCTATCGCGCTCACCTTCGAGGAGTACGCGGAGGCCATCGACAAGCTCGCCTCGGCAGGGTTCCCAGTGGAGCGCAGCGCCGAAGAGTCCTGGCCCGACTTCCGGGGCTGGCGGGTGAACTACGAGTCCGTCGCCTACCGGCTCGCGGACAAGCTCACTGCGCCGCCCGCCCCCTGGTCGGGCCCCCGGTACCACCTCCGCGGTGGCCCGGTGCTACCGAGGCGCCCGCCCCAGCGTCATCCCGGGGAGCGGCCCCTGCGCCCGCACGCAGTCGTCGGCCCACCTGCCCGCCGCTCGAACCCCTCGCGCCGCTCGCGCTCCCAGTCGCACCCGAGCTGAGAGGTCACGGAGCTCAGGCCGCGGCCTCATCCTCCGCGGTCCGGATCGCCGACACCTCGATCTCGAGGGTGACGTTCTCGCTCACGAGCACGCCGCCCGCCTCGAGCCCCACGTTCCAGTTGACGCCCCAGTCCTTCCGGTTGATCGTCGTCGAGCCCTCGAAACCGATCCTGTTGTTGCCGAACGGGTCGGTCGCCTCACCGGTGTACTCGAGGTCGAAGGTGACCGGCTTGGTGACGCCCTTGATGGTCAAGTCGCCCGTGACGCGGTAGGTGCCGCTGCCTGCCGTCTCCACTCGGGTCGAGACGAACTTGATCTCGGGGTACTCGTCCATCGAGAAGAAGTCGTTGCTCCTCAGGTGGGCGTCGCGGTCCGCGTTCCGGGTGTCGATGCTCGCGGCCTTGATGGTCAGCTCGAGGTGCGACTTGGCGGGGTCCTGGGCGTCGAAGTACCCGTTCCCGTCGAACTCGTTGAACGAGCCGCGGACCTTCGCCACCATGGCGTGACGCGCCACGAACCCGACTCGGCTGTGGGTCGGGTCGATCTTGTACGTACCGGTCACAGAGGCGGGGACGGTGGCCGTGGTCATGGAATGCTCCTCTCGGTCCGGGGGAGCCCCTGCTGGCCCCCCGTTGTTCGACCTGTTCCCGGCTCGTTCGCAACCCTGCGGCCTCGACGGGAATCGGTCATCACCTCATCGCCAACGATCTGGGATATGTCACCTATTCCCCACCCGCCGGCATACGATGGGAGAAATGGCAGGAGAAGTGGCGGACCAGGAAGAACGGCGCACCTCACGGCCCCCCGCCGAGTGCCCTCGATCATCGCCCGCTGGGGTCCGATGGCTCGACGAGGACCAGCAGCGGGCCTGGCGGGCGGTGCAGGTCATGCAGGTCCGGCTGAACGCCGCGCTCGCCAGCCAGCTGGCCGCGGAGTCCACCCTGTCCTATGCGGACTATGTCGTCCTGGTCGCTCTGACGGACAGGCCGCAGGGTGCCGCGCGCGTCCTCGAGCTGGCCCGCCACCTCGGCTGGGAACGGAGCCGGGCCTCCCACCACATCGCGCGGATGGCGGAGCGGGGGCTCGTGCGCAAGGAACGCTGCGCGTTGGACCGGCGAGGGTCGTTCGTCGTGGTGACCGAGGCGGGCCGGCGGGCGATCGCGGCGGCCGCACCGGGGCACGTGGCTGCCGTGCGGCGGTTCTTCATCGACGCGTTGAGCAACGAGCAGCTGGAGGTGCTCGCCGTTGCAGCGGATCAGGTGATCGGGGCGATCGACAGGGCCGAGCGGACCCACGGCCAGGGCAGGCTCTGACTGATCGGCGAACCTCCAGGACGCGAGGGCACGGAGAGACGCGCCCCGCACCTCACCGTTCGTTGGCGGTGATCCACTTCTCCACCCGGACCGGCCGGTACCCGTCGATCTGTTCGAAGACTGCGTCACAGGACGCCGCGCGCACCAGGAGCTCCCGGTTCTCGGGCTTGAGCAGGCCGACGACCACCATCCGGTCGAGCTGCGCGACGAGCGGGTCCCAGAACCCGTCCACGTCGAGAAGCACGATCGGCTTGCGGTGGAGGCCGAGCTGCGACCACGTCGCGATCTCCGCCAGCTCCTCGAGCGTG
>JASHYA010000012.1 GCA_030043315.1 Acidimicrobiales bacterium | reverse complement strand
TTGACCGTGGAAGCCGCAGGTACCCAGCGGATGATCGCGGCCTTCCTCGAGCCCTACCTCGCCCGGGAGCGGCTCGCTCCGGCGATCGACGTGGCCGAGGCGGCGGACTTCCTCGCCCGCATGGCGCTGTCGTACATCTCCGCGCCCGGGTCATGGGATCTCACCGACCGCGCGCAGGTGGCGCGCCTCGTCCGCGGCGAGCTGCTGAGCGGGATCCTGCCGCCGGCTGCGCCCCCGCCGGCGGAGCGGGCAGCGTCGACGAAGACGGCCCCGCGGAGGGGCCGCCACATCCGTTGACAGTGAGACACTGAGCGGCTTACCGTTTCAGCGTGCGGACGTCGTCCTGGTCGCCCGATCGGCTGCGCGCCGGCGGCGCGCCGCTGCGGCCGATCGTCCGCCGCCTCGGCATGGACGACCGGAGCTCGTCGCGCGTGCGGGTCGTCGACGCGGCGCTGCGCTGCATCGCCCGCTGCGGACTGCGCAAGACGACCGTCGACGACGTGGCGCGCGAGGCGGGGATCTCGCGGGCCACGCTGTACCGGCTCTTCCCCGGCGGCAAGGACGCGGTGGTGCGCGCGGTGGTCGAGACCGAGACCGCCCGGCTCTTCTCCGACCTCGGCGCCGCCATGGGCGAGGCGACGGACCTGGAGGCGTTGCTCGTCGCGGGCATCGTCGCCGCGGCGCGCCGGTTCTCGGCGCACGCGGCCCTCGCCTACCTCCTCGCGCACGAGCCGGGCACGGTCCTGCCGTGCCTCGCGTTCTCGGGCATGGACCGAGTGCTCGCCGCGGCGAGGTCGTTCGCCGCGCCGTTCCTCGGCCGATGGTTGGAGCCCCACGACGCGGCGCGGGCCGCCGAGTGGGCGACGCGGATCGTCGTCTCGTACCTCGCGTGCCCGCGTGAGGGGACCGACCTGACCGATCCGGTCACCGTACGCCACCTCGTCGCGACCTTCGTCGTTCCGGGGGTCCAGGCGATCGCGATGCACGAGGCCGGGTAGCCGCCCGCCAGGACGTGACGAAAGGAAGTCAGCGCGATGGGCGCAATGGAGCGGAGCAACGAGGAGCTGATCGGTCGCGAGCAGGTGCGTGACCTCGCAGCGGTCCTGGCGACCGTCGGTCACGAGGACCCCCGCGGCCACCACCCCGTGGCCGACCCGTGCCCCGCGGAGTTCACGTGGGACTACGAGAAGGGAGCGAAGCCCCGGCTCGACCGCCTCTACGAGAAGGCGAAGACCGCGCAGTGGAACGCCCGTACCGACCTGCCGTGGGAGATCGAGGTCGACCAGGAGCGGATCGTGATGCTGAACCAGGCGGCCAACCCTGGATCGCTGCGGTGGTCGCCGGAGGACATCGCCGGCACCGCGCTCGAGCACTGGAGCGACGCGGAGTGGCTCCGGCTCGGCGTGGAGAACCAGAACTGGATGCTCTCCCAGTTCATGCACGGCGAGCAGGGCGCGCTCCTGTGCACGGCAAAGATCGTGGAGACGGTGCCGTGGATCGACGCCAAGTACTACGCGGCCACCCAGGTCATGGACGAGGCGCGCCACGTCGAGGTCTTCTCCCGCTACCTCGACGAGAAGCTCTCGGGCCACTACCCCATCAACGCGCACCTGGGGCTGTTGCTCGACGACATCATCGGGGACCGCCGCTGGGACATGACCTATCTCGGCATGCAGATCATGGTCGAGGGCCTCGCCCTCGCGGCGTTCGGCTTCATCCACGCGATCACCCAGGAGCCGCTCTTGAAGCAGATGCTCCGCTACGTGATGGCCGACGAGGCACGCCACGTCGCCTTCGGCGTGCTCAGCCTCCAGGACTACTACGCCGAGCTCACCGACGCAGAGCTACGGGAACGCCAGGAGTTCGCCTTCGAGGCGGCCGTGCGGATGAAGGACCGCATGATGATGCAGGAGGTGTGGCAGCGGCTCGAGGTTCCTCCAGAGGACGTGGTCACCGTGATGTCCCGCGCCCCTGAGCGCGACGAGTTCCAGGTGCTGCTCTTCTCGAAGATCGTGCCGAACCTGAAGAAGCTCGGCCTGCTCGACGCGGCGGGAGGCTGGCTGCGCGAGAAGTTCACGGAGATGGGCGCCATCGGCTTCGAGGACCTCGTCGACACGACCCAGGAGGTCGACGCGGAGGCTGACGGCTCGCCTGCGGCGAGGAACGTCGCCTGAGGCCGACGCTGGTAGCGTGCGGGTGATGCGCCCCGCCCGTTTCGGTGAGGTGATCACCGCGATGGTGACGCCGTTCGAGCCCGACGGGTCGCTGGACGTGGGCGGCGCGGTCGAGCTCGCCCGGTGGCTCGTCGACCACGGGAGCGACGGGCTCGTGCTCGGCGGCACCACCGGGGAAGGCCCGGTCCTCTCCGACGACGAGCTGCGCGAGCTGTGGCGGAACGTCGCCGACGCCGTCACCGTCCCGGTGCTCGCGGGCACCGGGACGAGCGACACCGGCCACTCGATCGAGCTCACGAAGGTCGCGACCGAGTGCGGCGTCGACGCGGTGCTCGTGGTCACGCCCTACTACAGCCGGCCCTCCCAGGACGGCTTGTACGCGCACTTCGCCGCAGTCGCCGCCGCGACCGGGCTGCCGGTGGTGCTCTACGACATCCCGGTCCGCACGGGCCGGCGGATCTCCCAGACCACGATGCTCCGGCTGGCCCACGAGGTCCGCAACGTCGTCGGGGTGAAGGACGCCGCCGGCGACCCCGCAGGCGCCGCGCGGCTGCTCGTGCACGCCCCGAGCTCCTTCGAGGTCTACAGCGGCGACGACTCGCTCACGCTGGCGCTCGTCGCGATCGGGGCGGTCGGCGTGATCTCGGTCTGCGCGCACTGGACGGGGCACGAGATGCACCGGATGGTGACCGCCGCCCGGGAGGGCGACCTCGAGACGGCCAGGACGGAGAACGCGCGGCTCGTCGAGTCGTTCGACTTCGAGTCGACCGAGCAGTTCCCGAACCCGCTGCCGGCGAAGGCGGCGTGCAGAGCGCTCGGCTTGCGCGTCGGGCAGTGCCGCCTCCCGTTGGGCGAGGCGCCGCCGGAGCTCGAAGGGGAGGCGCTGCGCATCCTCACCCGGCTCGGGGCCGCGCCCCTTCACGCCGCGTCCTGAGCCGGGGCGGCGAGCAGGAGGTGGCCAAGCGGTCCCCGGTCCGGGTCGTGTTCCTCGGCGGCCTCGGCGAGATCGGGCGCAACTGCGCATGCGTCGAGGTGGACGGCCGCATCGTGGTCCTCGACTGCGGGGTGATGTTCCCCGACCCCGACATGCCCGGGGTGGACCTCGTGCTCCCCGACTTCACCTACCTGCGCGAGAACGCGGCGCGTGTCGAAGCCGTCGTGATCACCCACGGCCACGAGGACCACGTCGGGGGCCTCGCCTACCTGCTGCGCGACCTCGAGGTGCCGATCTACGGCTCGGAGCTCTCCCTCGGGCTCGCCCGGAACCGGATCGACGAGGCGGGGCTCGCCGGACGGGCACAGTACGTCGAGGTGACCGACGGCGAGCGCCGCTCGATCGGCCCGTGCGAGGTGGAGTTCATCCCGGTCACCCACTCCGTGCCGTGCAGCTTCGCGCTCGCGTTCCACACGCCTCAGGGGGTCGTCCTCCACTCCGGGGACTTCAAGCTCGACCTCGAGCCGGTGGACGGACGGCGCACCGACCTCGCGCGGATCGGCGCCATCTCCTCGGACGAGGGGGTCGCACTGCTCCTCTCGGACTCGACCAACGCGGAAGAGCCGGGCTTCACGTACTCCGAGAGCACCGTCGGCGCGACGATGGCGCGGGTCTTCGCCGCCAGCACCGGACGGCGCGTGGTGGTCGCGTGCTTCGCGAGCCACATCCACCGCGTCCAGCAGGTGATGGACGCCGCCGTCGCGTCCGGGCGGAAGGTCGCCACGCTCGGCAGGTCGATGGCGAAGAACGTCGACCTGGCCCAGCGCCTGGGGCTCCTCGACGTGCCCGCCGGGGCGCTCGTCGAGATCGAGGACATCGACCGGTTGCGGCCCGGGGACGTGTGCGTGATCTCGACCGGGTCCCAAGGCGAACCGATGTCGGCGCTCTCGCTGATGGCGACCGGCGACAACAAGTGGTTCCAGGTGACGGACGGCGACGTCGTCGTGATCAGCGCCCACCCGATCCCCGGAAACGAGTGGTCGGTGGGAAGGGTGATCGACGAGCTTCACCGCCGCGGGGCGGAGGTCGTCCACTCCGGCAGCGAGGCCGTGCACGTGAGCGGTCATGCCCGCCAGGGCGAGCTGCGCACGCTGCTCGCGGTGGCGAGACCGAAGGCGTTCGTCCCGGTCCACGGGAGTACCGCCACCTCGTCCACCACGCCGAGCTCGCCCGGCGGATGGGCGTCGCGGCGGACCAGGTCCTCTTGTGCGAGGACGGTGACGTCGTGCGTCTCGATGCGTCGGGGCTGCATCGGGACGGCACCGTGCCCGCCGGCTACCTGTACGTGGACGGGACGGTGGGTGACGTCGGTCACGGAGTGCTTCGAGACCGCCGCCAGCTCGCCGAGGAGGGCGTCGTGATGGTCGTGGCGACGGTCGACCTCCAGCGCAAGGTGCTCACCGGCGCGCCCCAGATCGCGACGAAGGGATGGGTGCACGCACCCGAGGCCGAGGAGCTGCTCGAGGAGGCCTCCAAC
>JASHYA010000099.1 GCA_030043315.1 Acidimicrobiales bacterium | reverse complement strand
GACCGGTCGCGCAGCAGGATCTGCAGCCGGTCGGCGACCGTCTGGACGAGGGCGGTGACCTTGTCCGCGTTGATCAACGGCACCTTCTCGACCCAGCGGTGCAGCTGCTCGAGCGCCCGGCGCTGGCCCCGGGTGAGGAGCAGCACGGTCCCGGCGAACAGCGCGAACAGGATGAGCCCGGCGATGGCCGCGTAGCCGTACCACGGGTTGTAGCCGTTCAGCGGGATCGAGATGAGGAGCATGAACCAGAAGATCGCGTTCAGCACGACCGCCGATCCGATCCCCTGGGTCGCGAGGCCGAAGGCCGCGGTGCCGCTCGGGACGCCGACCTCGGTGAGGAGCCGGTACCCGACGGCGGTCCCCGGTGCCGTGCCGCCCGGCACCACGTGGCTCACGGCCAAGCTCGACAAATTCACGCGGAAGATCACGAAACGGCCGGGCGGATCCGGCGACAGCACCGTACGGCTGAGCTCGGCGTAGGCGAGGAGCGACGCAACCTCGAGCGCGACCGCGACCAGGAGCACCGCGATGTTCACGTGGGCGAGGTCGTGCAGAGACTTTCTGGCGTTTGCGATCTCGGGCAGCAACACGTACTCGAGGATGAACAGGAGCACCACGACCGCGACCGCCCACCGGAGCGGTGGCGAGTGCCACCAGCGCAAGAGCCTGGCTCGGCGCGCTGCCGAAGGAGCTGCCGGCGCGCCCGAAATGCCCGGAGGGACCGGCGCGCCCTCCGACGGCTCTGACGAGCCCGACGGCTCCGACGCGCCCGGCGGCGGCCCTGCTGGGTTCGGCGGCGGCCCTGCCGAGCTCGGCGGCGGCCCTGGCGGGTGTCGGTCCTGGGGAACGTCCACCCCGGACGGGGCGGGTGCTCGGGGCGGTTCCTCCACGGCGTTCATGCTCCCACGCCGGCCCGGCTCCGGGACGCCTGCGGAGCGAGCCACAGACAAGGCGGTCTGGCGACCCCGGCTGCATCCGCCGTCGCATGCTCTCGGCCCTAAGCTGCCTCGCCGTGCGGATCCTGGTCGTCGTCCCGACCTACAACGAGGCGGCCAACATCGACGCGCTCCTGCGCGAGGTGCACGCCGCGCTGCCCGACGCCGGGATCCTGGTCGTCGACGACGGGAGCCCCGACGGCACCGCCGACCTCGTGGAGAAGGCCGCGGTCGAGCTCGGTGACGTCCACGTCCTCCGGCGCAGCCACAAGTCCGGCCTCGGCACCGCCTACCGGGCCGGCTTCCGCTGGGGCCTCGCGGCAGGGTACGACGCCTGCGTGGAGATGGACGCCGACTTCTCGCACGATCCCGCCGCCCTCCCCGGCCTCGTCGCTCCGCTCGAGGACGGCTACGAGCTGGTCGTCGGCTCCCGGTACGTCCCCGGCGGTTCGATCCCCAACTGGTCGTGGCACCGGCACCTCTTGTCGTGGGGCGGCAACCGGTATGCCGACGCCCTGCTCGGCCTCGGGGTGAAGGACTCGACGGCGGGGTTCCGCGTGTACAGCGCGTCCGTCCTGAAGCGGCTGGACCTCGACCGGGTCCGGGCCGACGGGTACGGCTTCCAGATCGAGATGACCTACCGGGCGAAGCAGGCCGGCGCGCCGATCGCCGAGGTGCCGATCAGCTTCGTCGACCGCGTCGCGGGCGACTCGAAGATGTCCTCGACCATCGTGGTGGAGGCGTTCTTCCTGGTCGCGTGGTGGGGAATCGGCCGGCTGGGGAGACGCCTGGCGGGCGGCTCGCGCGCCGTTGAGCGGTCCGGGCGCCGGCCGTCTGCGATCATGGAGCGGTGAGCCCGGAAGGAGAGCGGATCCTCGTCGTCGACGACGAGCCGTTCATCACGGACCTCCTCGCCGCCGCACTCCGGTTCGAGGGCTTCAACGTCGAGGTGGCGGGGTCCGGGAGGGAGGCCCTGCAGGTCGCCACCCCCGGGCGCTACGACCTCGTGATGCTGGACGTCATGATGCCGGACATGGAGGGGACCGAGGTCTGTCGCCGCCTCCGCGAGAGCGGTGTGGCCGTGCCGGTCGTGTTCCTCACGGCGAGGGACAGCACCGAGGACAAGGTCTACGGCCTCGGGATGGGGGACGACTACGTCACCAAGCCGTTCAGCCTCGAAGAGCTGGTCGCGCGCGTGCGGGCGGTCCTGCGCCGTGCCGGTCACGAGGGTCCCGACGCAGCCGAGCTGCGCTACGCGGACCTGGTGATGAACGTCGACACGCACGAGGTCTGGCGCGACGGTCGCCCGATCGAGCTCACCGCGACCGAGTTCCGGGTGGTCCAGTACCTGCTCGAGCACCCGCGCCGGGTGGTCCCGAAGTCCGAGATCCTCGACCATGTCTGGGACTACACCTTCGAAGGGGACGCCAACATCGTCGAGACGTACATCAGCTACATCCGCAAGAAGCTCGACGACAGCGGCGGTCCCCCTCTGATCCACACGGTCCGGGGCGTGGGGTACAGCCTGCGCCTGCCGAGGGACTGAGGAGGCCGCGTGCGTCTCCGTCGTCGGCTGGCGTTCGCGATGGCGGTCCTGCTCGTCATCGGCCTGGTGATCTCCGACGTCGTCACGTACACGTCGCTCCGGTCGTTCCTCTACGGCCGGCTCGACTCGCAGCTCGCCTCCGCCCGCGCCGAAGCCGTCCGCTACCTCGGCTACGCGCAACGACAAGGGTTCACAGTGAAACCCGAGGCGCTGAACCACCGGCTGAGCCCCGAGATCTACGTGATCGTCCTCGGTCCTACAGGGGCGGTGCTCGTGACACGCCCCTCGGGCACACCGGTCCACCGGACACCCCGCCCCGTCGTGCCCCGGTCGGTTCGTCCTTCGCCCGAGGTCGGGCCCGGGCGCGGACCGTACCGCCCGAACCGCTACAACTTCACACTTGCCGCGCGGGACGGGACCGCCTACCGGGCGGACGCGGCGCGCGTCCCGCAGGGCACCGTGATCGTCGCCGTCCCGCTCGCGCAGACCGACGCGACGCTGACATCGCTCGTCCGCATCGAGCTCGGCGTCTCTGTCGCGGTGCTCCTCGCGTTGTGCGTGCTCGCGCTGTGGACCGTGCGCCGCGGACTGCGGCCACTCGACGACATGGCGAAGACCGCAGGAGAGATCGCCTCCGGCGGCGATCTCGCGCGGCGGATCGAGCCGGCGGACACCGAGACGGAGGTCGGCCGCCTCGGGGCGGCGCTCAACACCATGCTCACGCGCATCGAGGGCGCGTTCACCGAGAAGTCCGAGTCCGAGGCGCGGCTCCGCCAGTTCGTCGCGGACGCGTCCCACGAGCTGCGGACGCCGCTCACCTCGATCCGCGGCTATGCCGAGCTGCTGCGCAAGGGGGCGTTCAGCGACGACGAGGAGCGCAAGAAGGCACTCCGCAGGGTCGAGCGCGAGGCGAGCCGCATGAGCGGGCTCGTGGACGACCTGCTGCTGCTGGCCCGACTCGACCAGGGCAGGCCTCTCGAACGGGCGCCCGTGGACCTGCGCCGGGTCTGTCGCGACGCGGTCGACGACGCGCAGTTGGCGGATCCGGACCGCCCGGTGGAGCTCGTCGCGCCGACGGCGGTGATCGTCGCAGGCGACCGGGACCGTCTCGCCCAGGTCGCGCACAACCTCGTGCAGAACGCCCTCGTGCACACCACGCCGGGGACGCCGATCCGGGTCGAGGTGGCCGAGGACGCCGGCGCCGGCGCCGGCGTCCTGCGCGTCGTTGACGAAGGGCCGGGCCTCACAGCGTCGCGGCGCTCGCGGGTCTTCGACCGCTTCTACCGGGTCGATCGTGCCCGCACGGGTGAAGGGACCGGGCTCGGGCTCTCCATCGTCCGTGCGATCGCCGAGGCGCTCGGGGGGCGGGCGTGGGTGCTGCCGCGGGCCGACCGCGACGGCACCGTGTTCGGTGTCGAGGTGCCGCTGGACGCCGGTCCCCAGATCCCCGCGCCGGTCCCCGCGACCGTCGCCGTCCCCGTGACGGGCGACGTCCCCGCACCGGGCGACGTCCCGGCACCGGGCGACGTCCAGGCACCTGCGCCCGCCACGGGCCAGGTCAGCCCGCGTCGGGCCGGCGAGCAGCCCGAGCCGGTGCCCGCGCTCAGAGGAGCGTCGATGCCCCGGGCGACAACCCGTCGAGGACCGGACGGAGCTTGAGGGTCGTCTCGGCGAGCTCGGCCTCGGGGTCCGACTGCTCGACGATCCCCGCCCCGGCCCGCACCAGGACGCGCGGACCGGCCAGCTCGACCGACCGGATGCCGAGGACCCACTCCCCGTCGCCCGAGCCGTCGGTCCAACCGACGGCACCCGCCCAGTAGCCGCGCGGCGCAGGCTCGAGCGTCGCGATCCGCTCGAGCGCGGCGGCACGCGGAACGCCGCCGACCGCCGGCGTCGGGTGGAGGAGCGCGAGGAGCGCGAGCGCGGTGAGGTGCTCCGACGGGGTGCTCGTGAGTGTGCCGCGGATGAGCGTTCCCAGCCGTGCGTCGGTCCGGAGGCGTACCACCTGAGGCTCCGCCGGTACCGTCAGCGCCACGCAACGCCCCGCCAGCGCGTCCACGATCTCCTCGACGACCAACCGGTGCTCGGCGCGGTCCTTGACCGAGTCGAAGAGACGCTCGGCGTCCTGCTCGTGCTCGCCACCGGACTCCGAGAGCGGCACCGTGCCCGCGAACGCGTGAGAGGTGACGGTTCTCCCGCGCCGGCTGATCACGAGCTCGGGCGACGCGCCGACCAGCCGGCCCGTGGGCGTCGGCACCGAGAAGGGCGAGAAGTCGGGGATGCCGCCCCAGAGCGCGCTCAGCAGACGCGACGGGACCGCGGGAGTGGGGAGGTGGACCTCCACCATGCGCGCGAGAACGACCTTTTTCAGCTGGCCCGCGCGGATGTCGGCGACGGCGCGCGCGACGGCGTCGGCGTAGTGGCCGGGCGACGGGACCGGGACGATGTTCACGAGGTCGAGCGATGAACCGTCCGGGCTCTGGTTCTGGCCCGCGTCTGCGACATCGGCGACGGCGCGGCGGGGCACGTCCGGCTCGGGCTCGGTGCCGGCCGCGTCGCGCCGGCGGACCTCCACCAGCCAGGTGCGGCCGTCCGCGTCGTGGCACCAGGTCACCGACGGGACCACGAGCGCCGCGGGCGCCGCACGGTCGAACGGGAAGGCCCCGAGGGCCATCGGACCGGGAGCCGCCACGCCGCTCGCGCCGGCCTCGGGGGTACGGTGCTCGACGGCGGCGAGCCAGGCGCGCACCGCCGTGAGCGCGTCGTCGTCCTCGAGGCCGTGGGGGAGCGGGAGCGTCGCCGCCGCGACACCGGTCGCCGCGAGGAGCCGCTCGCGGCCGGCGACGAGGATCCCGGCGTCGGCCGACGCGGCGAGCGTCTCTGCGGACTGCGCCGCCCAGGTCGAGGGGTCGACGGATTCCGAGGTGGCGAGGAAGTCGGCGGGGTCCGGGAAGCCCCAGGTGTCCTCGGCCGCGCCGAGTGGTGCGGTCGCGCTCACGGGGCGGGGGGAGCGCCGGCGCGGGTGGCGGTCAGGACCTGGCTGAGTCCGCCCTGGAGGAGGTGGCGGCCGACGACGGCGAACCCGGACCGCCGGAGCATCTCTCGGAGCTCGCGCTCGCCGGGCAGGTAGGCGACGGAGTCGGGGAGGTACCGGTAGGCCCCGGAGTCGGACAGCGCCGCGCCGATGGCGGGGACGACGTGCTGGAACCAGACCGTGTGGCCGGCGCGCAGCAACCGGTGCGGCGGCGTCGCCACCTCGAGCAGCGCGACGCGCCCACCCGGCCGCACGACGCGTGCTGCCTCTGCGAGGGACGCCTCGAGGTCGGTGAAGTTCCGGAGGGCGTACGCGCAGAGCACACCGTCGAACGACCCGGTCGTAAACGGCAGCGCCGCCGCGTCGGCGAGCGCCGCCGGGAACGGGCCGGCACGGACCGCGAGCATCCCCGCGCTCATGTCGGCCCCGACCACGCGGTAGCCGGCCCGCTGCGCGATCTCGCCCAGGGCTCCGGTGCCGCAGGCGAGGTCGAGCACCAGCGAGCCGGGCGCGAGCGCCAGCGCCCGCACCGTGCGATGGCGCCAGTGGTTGTCGAGCCCGAGGGAGATGAGCCGGTTCACGCGGTCGTAGCGGGGCGCGATCGCGTCGAACATCGCCCGGACCCGGACCGTCTTCTCCGTGCCCGCCGGAAGGGGCGGCGGCGCCGTCGTCACGCCCTGTAGTAGCGGTACACCACCTGCGCGGCGCACGACGGCTTCGCGGCGCCGCGGACCTCGACCGTGACGTCGAGGGCGACCTGGACGCCGCCTTCGACGTCTTCGACGGAGGCGACCGAGGCCCCGACGCGCACCTCCGAGTCGACCGGCACCGGTGCGGGGAACCTGACCTTGTTGCACCCGTAATTCACGCCGAACGCGACGCCCTCGACGCGCACCACCTGTGCCAGCAGCCACGGCACCAGCGAGAGCGTGAGGTACCCGTGGGCGATGGTGGTGCCGAAGGGGCCTTTCGCCGCGCGCTCGGGATCGACGTGGATCCACTGGTGGTCCTCGGTGGCGTCGGCGAACCGATCGATCCTCGCCTGGTCGACGATGACCCAATCGCTGTAGCCGAGGTGCTCGCCGACCATGGCTCCGAGCTTGTCGACGCCGTCGATGGTCGTGGTCAAGGATGCTCCTCGCCTCTACGCCGTCGCAATCGTGCTGCGGTCTACTTGAACCAGGTGCGCGCGTACTGGCGGCTCTCGGGATGCAGCAGCAGCGCGACGAGGATCCCCGCGAACAACAGGTTCAAGATCCCTCCGAGGCCGCCGCCCGTGACCATGGTGACCAGAACGGCGAGGAGGTAGAAGCCCGCGAGGACGATCGCGGCCCAGTACGCGAGCCGCTTGTCGTTCGCGATGCCGAAGGCCGCAGCGGCCAGAAGGACGAAGACGAGGAGGAAGGCCGACTCGCCGAGGGCGATCGTGAAGATCAGCGCGAGCGCGGCGTTCAGGTACGAGAACAGGACGGCCCCTTGCAGCGTCTGGGGCTGGCTTTGATCGATCCACTTGCCGGGCACCGGACCATTCTGCCAGTTCTGCCAGTCCACAGGGCGCGGGGTCGCGTCGGTACGCTCTGGGCCGTGGAGACCCCCCGACTACGTCGTCCGGAGCGCAGGCCGAGGTACAACGCCCACGGCGAGCGGCATCACCGCAACGTCCAGTCCGGCGGCGCCAGGGCGGCGGTCTTCGGGATCAGCGACGGGCTGGTGACGAACGTCTCGCTCATCCTCGGCGTGGCGGGGGCGCACCCCGGGGGCGGGATCGTCCGGCTCTCCGGCCTCGCCGGGCTGGTCGCCGGCGCCTTCTCGATGGCGGCGGGGGAGCTCGTGTCCATGCAGGCCCAGCGGGAGCTCCTCGAGCGCGAGCTCGACGTCGAGCGGGAGGCGCTGGAGAAGAGCCCGGCCGCCGAGCGCGGGGAGCTCGTCGCCATCTACGAACGCCGAGGCCTCACCCGTGCCTTCGCCACCCAGCTCGCCACGATGATGATGCGCGACCCCGAGACGGCCCTCGAGACCCACGCCCGGGAGGAGCTCGGCATCGACCCGGGCTCGCTCGGCTCACCCGTCGTCGCGGCGGTGAGCTCGTTCGCCACCTTCGCCCTGGGCGCGCTCCTGCCGCTGCTCCCCTGGCTCGTCACCCACGGCAACGGCGCGCTCGTCGCGTCCATCGTGATCGGTGGCGTCGCGGCGGTCGCGGTCGGCGCCACCCTCGGCGTGCTCACCGGCAGGTCGGTCTTCAAGAGCGCGGCGCGTCAGCTCTTGGTGGCCGCGGTCGCGGCCTCGGTGACCTACGGGATCGGCCGCGCCGTCGGCGCGTCCGGCTGACCGCTCGCGGTCATCTCGGCGCTGAACTGCACCTCCCGGTGGTGCTCGGTGAAACCGAGCGAGCGGTACAGGACGAGTGCCGGCGTGTTCGTGGCCTCGACGTAGAGCATCGCTGTGGGCACCGCACGGGTGGCGAGGTGGCCCAGTCCCGCGCGGGTGAGCGCCCGTCCCAGCCCCCGTCCTTGGAAGTCCGGGTCGACACCGATCACGTAGATCTCACCGAGCACGGGGCTGCGGTGCACCTTGGTCCAGCAGAACCCCGCGAGGCGGCCGCCGACTTCGTGCAGGAGGAAGCCGACCGGATCGAACCAGGGCTCGCGTTCGCGCCGCGCGAGGTCGGCGAGCATCCAGGACCCCTGGTCCGGGTGGTCGGCGAACGCACGCGCGTTCACCTCCAGCCACGCCTCCTCGTCGCGGCCGGGGCGGAACGGCCGGACCGGGATCGGCGGCGAGCTGGCGTCGTGCACGGCTTCGGGGGGGAGGGGCGCGCGGAGCTGTAGCAACTCGCGGGTCGGCTGGAGCCCGCGCGAGACGAGCTCTCCGGCCTCGCGCTCGCTCCCCGCGCGGAGCCAGGCGCTCACGGCGCCTCCGCCTCGCGTCGCAACCTCCCCGAGCGCCGCGTCGAGGAGCGCGCCGTGCACGTCCGCGGAGTCCTCACGTCGCTCGGGCCGGACCACGGTCTCGATGGTCCACGCACCCGCGCGCTCGATGAGCGACGCGAAGCCGGCGAGCTCCTCGGTCACGCCGACGCGTGCGAGCAGCGCGATCGTGCCGGGGAGCGGGTCGTCCTCGATGCCGAGATGGGCCTGGTCGCTCAGCCCGGGGAACCCGTCCGACTGCTGCGCCTCGTCGAGCAGCGACTGCACCTCGCCCCTCGCGGCGGCACCGAGCGACGCGACCACGTCGACACGGACGAGCGGCACCGGCGCGGACGGCACGAGAGCAGGCTACCGGTGACGCCGGGCGAGGCTTCGCGTCACCTCGCTACGCTCGCCTGCGTGACGCCGGTGCGCACGGTGAAGGCCAGGGCGAAGGTGGTGACGGCGCGCCTCGCCGCCGAGTACCCCGGCACCGCACAGGAACTGTGCGCGCTCCGCCACGAGAACGCGTTCCAGCTGCTGGTCGCGACGATCCTCTCGGCGCAGACCACCGACGTCCGCGTGAACATCGTGACGCCAGAGGTGTTCGCGGCGTATCCGGACGCCGAGTCGTTGGCGCGCGCCGACCCCGAGAAGCTCGAGGAGCTCATCCGTTCGACCGGCTTCTTCCGCTCGAAGGCGAAGAGCCTGCTCGGGATGGCGCGCGCGCTCGTCGAGCGCTTCGACGGCGAGGTCCCTGCGGCGATGGAGGACCTCGTCACCCTTCCCGGTGTCGGACGCAAGACGGCCAACGTCGTACTGAGCGTCGCCTTCGGCAAACCCGGGCTCGCGGTCGACACGCACGTCGGTCGCCTCTCGCGCCGTCTCGGCTTCACGACGTCGTCGGACCCCGAGGTCGTAGAACGCGACGTCGACATGTTGGTGCCACCGGAGGAGTGGGGCACGCTGAGCCTGCGGCTCATCCTCCACGGGCGGGCGGTCTGCGTGGCGCGGACGCCGCGTTGTGGGACATGCGTGTTGGCCGACGTGTGTCCGTCCGCCCGTCTTCCGGCCTGATCCCGGTCTGGACGCGGCCCCGATCCGGGTGGTCCGGACTCGGTCTGGAC
>JASHYA010000098.1 GCA_030043315.1 Acidimicrobiales bacterium | reverse complement strand
GCGGCGCGCGCGGTCAAGATCCGGGGGCGGTTCGGTAGCGTTTCGCGCATGGATCGTCTTCGTCGGAAGCCGGCGCGCGCCCGGTGGGTCGCCACGGGCGTGGTCGGTGTGGTCATCGGGGTCGTGGGTGCGGGTTGGGGTGGCAGCGCGGCATGGGCGTCACCGCACTCCCCTGCGGGGGGAGCCCGTGCGGGCCGTGCCGACCACCACCGGCACCACACAACGTTGCCGGTCATCGGGAACGCGACCAACCTGAAGCGGGAGCCGGTGGTCCACGCCACGAAGGGGACTCCTCCCACGAAGCTCGAGATCAAGAACCTGGTCGTGGGGACGGGGGCGACCGTGACGAGGGCGAGCACCGTCCGTGTGATGTACGTGGGCGCGAACTACAAGACGGGCAAGGACTTCACACAGGCGTCGTGGACGGCGAAGCGTCCGTTGTCCTTTGCGCTGAGCGGGGTGGTCCCGGGGTTCGCCGAGGGGCTGGTCGGGATGAAGGTCGGGGGCCGCCGTGAGATCGTCATCCCGCCCAGCCTCGGGTACGGGGCGACAGGCGCGGGGACAACGATCCAGCCCAATGAGACGCTCGTCTTCGTGGTCGACTTGAAGGGCGTCAGCGGTTAGGGCCGCTACGGGGTCGCGCTCGTGACGCCGAGGGCTGGGCCGTGCGCGTCTGGGAGGTGGTCCGTCGCCGGCGGGCTGGCCCTGCGCTCGCCGGCTGGGCGGCGCGGCGGCGGAGCTCGGCTTCGACGGCCCGGTGGTGGCGCCGCTCCCCTGCGAGCTCGGTTCTCATCCTGGCGAGCTCCTGCTTCGCGTCGTTGAGGCGAGCGGTGGCTTGGTCGGACTGCTCTTCTGCGCGCGCCGCGCGCACCTCGAGCTCGAGGACGGCGGCAGCACGCTCGGCGACCAGCCGCTCGGCCCGAAGGCAGCGCTGCTCGGCTTCGTCTGCCGCCCCCTGAGCACCCGCCAGGCGCCGACGGAGGTCGTCGAGGTCCAGGCCGAGCCGCTCGGCATCGGCGGCGTGGGCTGCCCGCTCCGCCACGAGCACGGCCTCGGCGTGCTCGGCGTCGCCGTGGTGGCGGAGCAGCTCCTGCTCGAGCTCGGCCCTCGCACCGTCGACGGCGCCGGAGAGCTCCTCGATCGCCCGCACGTGCTCGGCACGGTCACGGGCGAGCTCCTCGAGGGTCCCCTGCCACTCCCCTCGTTCGCGTGCCAGGCGGTCCTCGGCTGCCGCTGCGTGCCGTGCCGCGTCGGCCGCCGCCTGCTGTGCACGGAGCACCTCCGCGGTCGCCTCCGCACGGATCGCGGCGACCAGGGCCTCGTCGCGCGGAACGGCCGTCTGGGCCCGTTCGAGGCCGGCGAGCGCCTCGTGGAGCAGCGCCCGGACGGCCTCGAGCTCGCCGCCGGGCTCGGCGAGCGCGGCCTGGCCCGCGCCGAGGGTCCCGAGAGACCCGAGGCGGCGTCGACGGGCCTCCGCACGGTGGGCGTCCGAGCAGTAGAGACGGGGCCGCCCGCCGCCCGGTCGCCGCACGACCGGGACCTCGCATCCGTCCAGGGCACAGGTCGCCGGGTGCGGCCGGAGGTTTCGTGCCATAACGAAACAGTAGCGCGAAATGGATACCGATTGACGGATACCTTTCGACCACTCGCGTCCGACGCGGCCCCGTGGCAGCCGCACCCCGTTCGGTGCTCCGACCCGTTCCGCCGCGCCCGGTGTGCCCGGAGGGGACGCGGCACCCCTCTTCGTGCGCTCCTCGCTCGTGACAGGGAAAGATGGGGGCGTGGCCGAGGGCGAGGAGATCATCGACGTCATCGTGGAGATCCCCGCGGGGAGCCGCAACAAGTACGAGTACGACCACGAGCGCCACCTGATCCGGCTCGACCGGCGGCTCGCGACCGCGACGACCTACCCCACCGACTACGGGTTCGTGCCGGGCACGCTCGCCCTCGACGGGGACCCACTGGACGCGCTCGTCATCCTCGACGACCCGACGTTTCCTGGCTGCCTCGTACGGGTGCGGGTGATCGGCGTCTTTCTCATGAAAGACGAGGCGGGGCCTGACGCGAAACTCCTCACGGTGCTGGAGCACGACCCGATGCGGGCGGACACCCGCGACATCTCCGACGTGCCACCGCATCTGCTCGATGAGATCGCGCATTTCTTCAGCGTTTACAAGGCACTGGAGCCGGGAAAGGCGACCCAGACGATCGGTTTCGACGGACACGAGGCCGGGATCGAGGAGTTGCGCGAAGCACGAGACCGCTACAGCGCGCACGCAGCACGGTGAACGTGGGTATGCATGCGATTGTGATCGTTGCTGCAGCGCGGGTTTCGACGGGGCTGCCGGAAGTGCACGTCCTCGTCCCTCCGCGACGCCGCCCTCGTCGGTGCCTCCGTGCCTGTGCGCCTTCGTCCCATCGTGCCTTTGCGCCTTTGCGCCGCTGGGAGCGCGATCGGACGACCCGCCTCACACCTCGCACACCTGAAGCGATAGCGTGACCGCCGCATGCCCCGACGTATCGAGATCGAGCTGACGAGCCGCACCGGTGACGGTGCGTTCACCTGGCGCGCCGCCGGAGC
>JASHYA010000097.1 GCA_030043315.1 Acidimicrobiales bacterium | reverse complement strand
GCCGGCGAGCCGGCCAGCGGCTCCTCCGCCGGCGCCGGATCGTCCGCCGGCGCCGGAGGGGACCGGCGCCACAAGGACATCGCCGAGGCGGTGCGGGCGGCCGGGCTGCCGCCGCGCGTGGAGCATCGGGCCCTTGCCACCTTCGCCGCGCTCGCCCGGGTCGAGGGGGTGCTCCACCGGACGGACCCCCGCGACGTCCACTTCCACGAGGTCGGGGGCCACGACGCGCTCGTCGACGTCGTGGGCACCGCCGCGGCGCTCGAGGTGCTCGGGGTGGACACCGTGGCGGTCTCCCCGGTGGCGCTCGGCACCGGGACCGTGCGCGCCGCCCACGGCGTGCTGCCCAACCCGCCGCCCGCCGTCCTCCGCCTCCTCGAGGGGTTCCCCACCTACGGTCGGCCGGTGCCGGTCGAGCTCACCACGCCGACGGGCGCGGCGCTCGTGCGGGCGCTCGCCTCTCCTTCTTCGGCGGGCGCCATGCCGTCGATGACCGTGCGTGCCTCCGGCTACGGTGCCGGGGCCGCCGAGCTCGACACGCTGCCGAACTGCACCCAGGTGGTCCTCGGCGACACGGCCGAGGTGCGGACCGGCCCCGGTCAGCCGGTCACGGTCCTCGAGGCGAACCTCGACGACGCGACCGGCGAGCAGCTCGCCCTCGCGCTCTCCGCGCTGCTCGACGGGGGCGCGCTGGACGCGTGGGTCACCCCGGTCGTGATGAAGAAGGGGCGTCCCGGCCACACCGTGCACGTGCTCTGCGACCCGGCGCGCGCGGAGCCGCTGGCGGACGTCGTGCGCCGGACGACCGGGAGCTTCGGCGTGCGCGCGGTGCAGGGCGAGCGGTGGCCCGAGTCCCGCCGCGTCGAAGAGGTCCACGTCGAAGGCCGGCCGGTGCGGATGAAGGTGGGGCTGGAAAGGGCGAAGGCCGAGCCCGAGGACGTCGCCCGGGTCGCGGCGGCCACCGGCCTCACCGCCCACGAGGTGGCCTCCCGTGCGGAGGAGGCATGGCGACGGGAGAGCGGCTGATCAGGCCGCGCCCACCGCGACGGGGAGCCGCTTCAACCCGTTCGTGAAGTTCGTCCGGGTCCGTGCCGGCGCTCCGGCCAGCTCGAAACGTGCCACCCGCCGGCACAGCTCGTCCAGCACCACCCGCACCTCGAGCCTCGCGAGGTGGGCGCCGAGGCACATGTGCGGCCCGCCGCGGCCGAAGCTCAGGTGCGGGTTGGGAGTGCGGGCGACGTCGAAGCGCTCGGGGTCGGAGAAGACCTCCTCGTCGCGGTTGCCCGACACGTACCACAAGACGAGCTTGTCGCCTTCCTTCATGGAGACGTCGCGCAGGGTCACGTCCTCGGTGACGGTGCGCCGCATGAAGTGGGTGGGGCACGACCAGCGCAGGACCTCTTCGGTCGCCGAGTTGAGCAGCGCCGAGTCGGAACGGAGGAGGTCCCACTGGGCCGGGTGGTCGCAGAAGGCGAGGACCCCCTGCGCGAGCGCGATCCGGGTCGTCTCGTTGCCCGCGATCACGAGGATCGAGAAGAAATTGTCGAGATCCACCTCGGTGAGCCGGTCGCCGTCGATCTCCGCCTGGAGCAGCGTCGAGAGGAGGTCGTCGGAGGGGTGTCGCAGGCGGTCCTTCACGAGCTCACGGCCGAGGTCCCACAGCTCCTTTCCGTAGGGGCTCCGGAAGGGGAACCTGCGGTACGCCTCGGTGTCGTCGCGGCCCCACACCACGTCGGTGATCTCGGGATCGGTGTTCGCGATGAGCTTGTCGCCGAGCTCGATGAGCTCGTCGAGCTGGTCCCCGGGGAGTCCCATGATGCGACCGAGCACGCGGATCGGAACTTGTTTCGCGACGAGGTCGACGAAGTCGAACTCGCCGAGCGGGAGCGCCTGGTCGAGCGCGACGTTGGTGAGCTCGCGCACGAAGTGCTCGTAGACCGCGACCGCCCGCGGCGTGAAGCTCGGTGCGAGGACCTTGCGGAGCTTCGTGTGCGCCGGGGGGTCCATGTCGATGACGGTCCGGCGCGCCGCCATGTCCTCGGCCGTCGGCTCCTCGAAGGAGACCCCCGACGCCGAGGAGAAGCGCGCGGTGTCCCTGCTGATCTCCACGATGTCGGCGTAGCGGTGGACCGACCAGAAACCGTGGTTCGGCGGCTGCTCGTCGAACCACTCGATCGGCGCCTCCCGCCGCAGCCGTTCGAACTCCTCGTAGGGCACCCGTCGTTCCCACGCGTCGAGGTCGGTCAGGTCGACACCGCCGCGTGGTGCGGCCATGCGCCGGCTACCTCGGCTCCCTCGGCTCCGAGGCCCGCGCGACGAGCCACAGGAAGCCGGGGTCCGGTTGGGTCCTGGACATCTCGGGATGCCACTGCACCGCGAACACGGGCGAGCCCGGCATCTCGAGCGCCTCCACCGTCCCGTCGGGCGAGTGGCCCGAGGCGACCAGCCCGCTCCCGGGCTCGTCGACCGCCTGGTGGTGGAGGCTGTTCACCTGCACCTCTGTGCCGTAGACGGCGGCGGCGAGGCTCCCTGGGTCCAACTTGACCGAGTGCACGGCGACGTCACGTGCCACGTCGACGCGGAGGTGACCGTCGCCGGCGTCGCCGTCCAGGTCCTGGACGAGCGTGCCCCCTCGAGCGACGTTCAGGAGCTGGATCCCCCGGCAGATGCCGAGGATCGGGATCCCCGCTGTCAG
>JASHYA010000096.1 GCA_030043315.1 Acidimicrobiales bacterium | reverse complement strand
GCGCTGCCCCAGAACGTGAGCGCGAGCGCGGTGGCGACCGCCACTGCCGGCAGTCCCACCAGTGCTCGACGAACCCGGAGCGGCTCGTCCTTTTGCCGGCGGAAATCAGGGTCCTTCATTGGCGGAGACGCGGCAGTGACGGTCATCCGCCTATTTTGAACCAAACATGCCAATCGGAGGCTTGCGATTTGCTATGGGTTTCCTAAGAATTGGGCCCGACAGGGCTCGATGCCCCGGGTGCCGGCGTCCGGACTACCGTTTCGCCGGGCCCCCGACCCGTCAGCACGTCCCCCGACCCGTCAGCACGTCCCCCGACCCGTCAGCACGACCCCCGACCCGTCAGCACGACCCCCGACCCGTCAGCACGGAGAGGAGCGGCACATGGCTGAGCCCTGGTGGCGCAGGTGCGTCGCCGGCGTCGCGTTGGTGTCCTCGCTGGCGTTCGTCGCCGCGCTGGCCGCCCCCACGCTGGCCGGCTCCTCGCCGTCCGGGCACCGCGCCAAATCCGACGGCGCCTTGGTCCGACTCGAGAAGTCGAAGAAGTACGGCGAGATCCTCACCGACAGCTCGGGGAGAACCCTCTACCTGCTCACCGCCGACACCGCGAGGTCCCTCGCCTGCAAGGGTGTCTGCACCGACATCTGGCCGCCACTCCTGACCAAAGGGAGGCCGCGGGCGGGCCAGGGTGTCGTGGCGAAGGAGCTCACCACGGTCAAGCGGGGCTCCTCACTGCAGGTGGCCTACGACGGGCATCCCCTCTACACCTACGCTGGAGACGGCGGCACCGGCCAGGTGAACGGGGAGGGGATCGTGAGCTTCGGCGGCACGTGGTACGTGCTCGGCCCGAAGGGCTCGCCGGTGAAGGCGGCGCTGGACTCGGCGAGGACGGCGGAGAGCGGGTCGGGCGGGTCGGGCGGGTCGGGCGGAGGCTGGTAGCTCCGCCAGCGGCAGCCCCGCTACCCGTCGATGCCGCGCGGGAGCTTGGCGGGGTCCCAGTGCAGGAGCGACACCGCCTGGCGGAACGCGTAACGGTCGGTCATCCCGGCGACGTACGCGACCGCGGCCTCGACCGATTGGGGTTCGCCCGCGTTGAGCCCGCCAGCCTCGCGCACCGCAGGGATTGCATTGGGCCGGTCGGTGTAGTGCTCGACAAGCGCCCGCAGCACCGACACGACCGCGCGAGCCTGCGCGACCGATGCCTCCCTCAGGTAGACGTGCTCGTAGTTGCACGCGCGGAAGGCCGCGAGCGCGTCCGCCGCCGCCGCGTCCATTCCCACGCGGCCCGAGTCGAGGATGGTGGCCACGAGCGCGCCGATGAACGCGCCCAGCTGTCCGCTTCGCCGACTTCCGCAGCGCTCCCGGACGACGGCTGGCAGCACCGAGTCAGAGACGATGCCGGCGAGCACGGCGTCCTCCCAGTCGTGGCAGACGTAGGCGACGCGGTCGGCCCAGCTCACCACTTCACCCTCGGCGGTCTTGGGCGCCGGCCTCGACCAGCTGTGGTTCCGGATGCCGTCCGCGGTCTCTGCGCACAGGTTCAGCGCCGACAGGGAGACGTTCGCGCCCCATGGTGCGTGGTCGAACCCACCAGGGAGGTACGGGTCGAGCGCCTCCTCACTCGCGTGACCGCCGGGCCCGTGGCCACAGTCGTGCCCGAGCGCGATGGCCTCGGCCAGCGCGACGTTCAGCCGGCAGGCGCGTGCGACGCTCACCGCGACCTGCGCCACCTCGAGGGCGTGGGTGAGGCGGGTCCTTTGGTGGTCCTCGGGGAAGACGAACACCTGGGTCTTTCCGGCGAGCCGTCGGAACGCGGTGGAGTGGAGGATCCGGTCCCGGTCCCGCTCGAAGCAGGTGCGCCAGGCATCGGGCTCCTCGGGGCGGTCCCGGTCGCCCGCGCCGATGCTCCGCGTCGCACCCGGCGCCAAGATCGTCGCCTCGAGCTCCTCCCGGGCCTCACGGGTCGCACCCGGAGTCCCGGGTGGGCCGACGGGCGGCACGTTCCGGTGGGCGTCGGCATGGGCGAACCGCAGCTCGCCCGCTGCGAAGCCGGTCATCGTGGACGCCCACCGCTGACCGCGGTCCATGGAGGAGAGTCTGCCCCGCCGCTGTATCGTCGAGTGGAGTTGCACGCGCACGTGCAGGCGGGGCGCGGCGGCGCCACACGATGGAGGAGCGAGCGTGGACGTACGGATCGGGATCGTCCAGACCCCGAAGGAGCTCGAGGTGGAGCTCGGTGAGGACGTGGACCGCGACAAGCTGCTGGCCGAAATCGAGGCGGCGCTCGCGGGCGACGCCGTCCTGTGGCTCACGGACCGGCGGGGCCGGCGCGTCGGCGTCCCCGTCGCCAAGGTCGCGTACGTCGAGGTCGGCGCGCCCACGCCCGACCGCAGAGTCGGGTTCGGCGCGCCGTAGGGCCCGCGTCCAGGACGGCGAAGGTGCCGGCTCCGGTGGTTGACGCCCGGCCGAGCCCACTCCTCGAACGCCGGTTGCTCTTCGTCACCGGCAAGGGGGGGACCGGCAAGACGACGGTCGCGGCCGCCCTCGCCCAGCTCGCTGCCGACCGGGCGAAACACGTGCTCGCGTGCGAGGTCGACGCCAAGGGGGACCTCGCGGCGCTCTTCGAAGCCGGGCCGACCGACTTCGCCGGGCGCGAGGTGGCGAGCGGGGTGGTGGCGATGTCCATGGACACCGAGGCGGCCTTGCGCGAGTACCTGAAGCTGTACCTCAGGATCCCGGTCCTGGGCGGGCTCGGTCCACTCGCGAAGGCGCTCGACTTCGTTGCGGCCGCTGCTCCCGGGGTACGCGAGATCCTCACGGTGGGCAAGCTCTGCTACGAGGTGCGTGAGCGCCACTACGACCTCGTCGTCGTCGACGCCTCCGCCACCGGCCACATCATCAGCCAGCTGGCCGCGCCGCAGGCGATCAACGACCTCGTCAAGGTCGGCCTCATCCGCTCCCAGACCGACTGGATGCTCGAGATCCTGTCGGACCCGCGGCGCACGGGCGTCGTCGCAGTGACGACGCCCGAGGAGATGCCGGTCAACGAGACGCTCGAGCTTGCCGCGCGGATCCGGTCCGAGACCACGGTCCAGCTCTCCGCGGTCGTGGTGAACCGGGTGCTCCCCGAACTGTTCGGGCTGCACGAAGAGGCCGTCTTCGACCAGGTCGACGCGCACTCCGAGGAGCTCTCCAAGCTGCTCGGTGGCGACGCAGGACCGCTCCTCGAAGGTGCGCGCCTGGCGGTCACGATGCGACGGACGCGTGCCGGCCATCTGCAGCGCCTGCGCGAGGGGCTTGCGTCGCAGGCCGAGTCGGCGGGTGGGGATGCGGCGCCCCCGCCGGTCCTCTACGTGCCGTACCTTTTCTCGCGGGCGCACGGGTTGCGCTCGATGCGCCAGGTCGCGGCTGCCCTCGGCGAGGAGCTCGGACTGTGACCGCCGGGC
>JASHYA010000095.1 GCA_030043315.1 Acidimicrobiales bacterium | reverse complement strand
GAAGGGTTCTTGGGGTCCATCGGATCTCGAAGCCGCCATTGAGGCGGTAGTCGAGGGCGAGACCTACGGCGCTGTTGAAGAGCGGACGGGTATCCCGGCTCCCACCGTTCGGAACCATCTCCTTCGACGGGGCTTGGTGCGCAAGAGCCCGGCGAGGGCGGCCCGACCGAAGGTCGCCGACGTCGACGTCGCTGTGGCCCTGGGAGCGCTCGCCAGGGGCGCAACCCAGCGCAGCGCGGCAACGCTCGCCGGGATCTCACAGTCCACCGTTTGGCGTCGCGCGCGTGCCCATGGTGTCGCCATGCCGAGGGAACGCAAACGACGGGACAGTTCGCTCACCACCGACGAGCGTGAGGAGATCCGAGTCGGGATCGAGCGCGGCGAGTCCGACACGGCCATCGCCGAGCGCATCGGCCGGAGCCGCTCGACCATCTGGCGCGAGATCAAGACCAACGGCGGCCGGAGGTACTACAGCGCGGTCAGAGCCGAGGTGCGCGCCGCAGATGCCTCCCGGCGCCCCAAGTCCCACTGGATCGAGGACCGTCCCTGGCTCTGGCACCACGTCCAAGGGCTGCTGCGCACGAAGAAGTGGTCGCCCGAGCAGATCGCCCGCCGGCTGCGCAAAGACCACCCTGACCAGCCAGAGTGGTGGGTGTCCCACGAGGCGATCTACCAGGCGATCTTCGTCCAGGCCAAGGGCGAGCTGCGAAGAGAGCTCGCCTCGTGCCTGCGCTCTGGGCGTGCCCGTCGGCGCCCGCGTGCGAGGACGTCTTCGGGTCGTGGCCAGATCGTCGGCATGGTCAACATCTCAGAACGCCCGCCCGAGGTGGAGGACCGGGCCGTGCCCGGCCACTGGGAAGGCGACTTGATCGTTGGGGAGAACGGCCTGAGCGCGGTCGCCACCTTGGTCGAGCGCACGACGCGCATGGGGATGCTGATCAAGCTCGAGAACAAGACCGCCGAACACGTGGCCGCGGCCGTGGCAGGCAACGTCGTGCGCCTGCCCGAGCACCTGGTGCGGTCCCTCACGTGGGACCAGGGCAAGGAGATGGCCACCCACGCGGCCTTCGAGGTGGCCACCGGCGTCCAGGTGTACTTCTGCGACCCTCACTCCCCGTGGCAGCGTGGCACCAACGAGAACTGGAACGGCCTCGTTCGCCAGTTCCTCCCGAAGGGCACCGACCTGTCGGTCTACTCCCAGGCTGACCTCGACGCTGTCGCCGCCTTGCTCAATGAGCGCCCGCGCAAGACCCTCGGATGGGATACTCCCGCGGAGCGATTCAACGAGCTTGTCGCGGTCACCGCTTGAATTCGCCAGGAGATTGGAGGCGGCGATGTGGTCGCGTGGAATTATCGGTGTCGTGCTCAGCGCTGTGGGCACCCTCTTCGTCCTGCAGGGTACCAACGTGGTCCATGGCTCGGGGATGAGTGGCGAGGGGAAGTGGGCAATCGTCGGGTCGGTGCTCATCGTCGTCGGGATGGCGTCTCTAGCTTGGGCGGAAGCGCGCCGGAGGAGCGCGCGAGAGCGTTCAAGCTCGCGTCCCGAGATGGGCTAGGTCGTCTTTGTCGGCCCGCCTTACAGGATGGCCCGAACCCCCGACCGACAAGTGAGCGGAGATGACCCGACCAACAACCCACCTGCTGGACGTCCCCGGCGCCCGCCTGCACTACGAGGTGCAGGGCTCCGGCCCTGTGCTCGCGCTGATCGGCCAGCCCATGGGGGCTTTCGGGTTTGCGACGATCGCACCACTGCTTGCCGACGATTACACGGTTGTGACCTACGACCCCCGAGGCTTCGCCCGCAGCACGATCGACGACCCTGACCAGGACGCCGAGCCAGACGTGCTGGCCGACGACGTGCGCCGCGTGTTGGAGGCGGTCGGCGAGGTGCCCGCGCACGTGTTCGGGAGCAGTGGCGGCGCGGTCACGGGTCTGGCGCTGATCGCCCGGTACCCCGATCATGTGAGAACCCTCGTCGCCCACGAGCCGCCCCTCGCTCTCGTGCTGCCAGAGGCCGAAGGGGCGCGCGCCGGGATGGAAGAGATCTACGACACGTACCGCTCCGCGGGCATCGGCGCCGCCTGGGAGAGGTTCTCAGCCTTTACTGGCATGAACATGAGTCCCCCCGCCGGCACCGAGCGGCAGCCGGCATCGCCCGAAGTGGTGGCAACGAGCGAGCGGTTCTTTGGGCACGGCCTCCTGACGATCGCGCTCTACGAACCGGACTTCTCCGCACTCAGAGGTGTGGGAAGTCGGGTAGTTGTCGCCGGTGGGACGACTTCGAAGGGCGAGTTTCCTCAGCGGACGGCGGTCGCGCTTGCCGAACGTCTGGGCACGCCGATCACCGAATTTCCAGGGGGCCACACCGGCTTCATCAGCGACTCGAGGGAGTTCGCTGCAGTTCTTCGGCGAATCTTGGCTGACGCGAGGTAACGGCTGCGACGTTTCGGAGTTCCCAGCTCCGGGGTCGGGGCGAGGTGTGGTGACGCGGTGGCGCGCACACGTGGGGACCTGGCGGGGGTCACAAACCCGGCCCCTCCATCCGGTCTCGTGAGTTCCTGATCTGACTGAAGCGTCGGAGGCGGAGCAAAGCGCGGCAGGGCTCTGCCATGTCTCAAGAGACCGGCAACCTTTCTCGCTCGCTGATCGTCTAAAGGATGTGACCCCTCACGGTGCCGGTGCTCGCCCGACCGCACTCCCAGAACCTTCCCAGCCCGCGGTGAATGAGTGCCGATCGAGCGGTCAGGGGTCGGTCAAAAGGTGTTCGTGTCGGGATGAACATAACCTGGGTGCGGTGTCCAGACCGTGGTGCGTTCTCGCCGTCGCCGCCCTGGTCCTCACCGGGCTGATCGCGGACAGCTCGCTCGCGGCGGCGACACGAGGTGCACCTCCGTCCACCTCCGCGCCAGTGACAACTTGCCCGTCCCCTCCGCCCAACTTCACAGCATTGGCGGCGACCCCTGCTGAGTTGTCGGAGTACGGACTACCTCAACGCCCTCCCGGGGCCAATAGAGGGGCCATCGCTGCGTGGGCGACAGCGGTGGACCATGCGAAGCACCGCGTCTGTTCCACGACAGAGGGCTCCCGGGCCACGGCATCCATGACGCACGGCCCGCCGCCACGGCAGCACGCCGTGGAGGGATCGAAGGCTGGCCTCGGTCACAAGAGAACCTCGAAGACACGACGGCTCCTCTCCGCGTGTCGTGCGGTCGTGGTGCCGCCAGCGAAGGATGCGAGGAGCAGCCACATGCTCACCGGGAGAAGGTCTGTGGTACGAGAACTGAGGAAATCGGGCAACAGAGCTCTGGAGAAGATCGCCAGGTCGATACGAAGCGCTGAGCGGCGTCACCACGGTCACGTGAACGAGGCGAAGTACGTCCGAGATGAGTTGCTCATCGCATCTTCCACCTGTCACAAACTCGGGCAGCATACCGGGGGGTAGCAGGACCGGGCGGAAGCGCCGGCGCGGGGAGACACCACCGTCGACTCAGGTCTTCACCGCGCTGCCGGCGTCAGGTGTCCCGCGGTGAAGACTCCGGTTCCCGAGCTCGATGAGCCTCAACAGACCGGGGAGCGAGAGCGCAAGCGCGTCACGATCTCGGTCGGTGAGGGCACCCAGATAACGCTCTAACACCTCGACCCTGGCGTCGGTGATTGCCGCAAGGGCACGGTGGCCCTCCTCGGTCAGCTCGACCATGACCGCACGCCGGTCCGCCTCGTCGACCCGACGGCGCACCAAACCCTGATCCTCCATGAAGTTGACGAGACCCGTGCAAGTGGGTTGACGCACCCCCTCCCGGGTCGCGAGATCGGTCACTCGCTGCGGCCCCTTGTCTCGCAACGTCGCAAGAGCCGAAGCTTGGGTCAACGTCATCCCCTCGGGAAGGATCGCAACCCGGAGGAAGGCGTAGAGACGCGTCAGAACGGAGCCGAGCTCCACCGCCAGCTCCCTGTTGCGTCCCGGCGTCCCCCTGGCAGACTGCATCGATTAACTATATAGTTTCTCGATCTGATCAGTCGTGCCAGACGCCCACTTCTCGGCAGCGGCGGACACGTCTCCTAACCGCTCCCGACCTACAAGCAGATCGACGAGCCGCGAACAATGTCCGAACGCACCCCCGCCACCTTCCCCTCGAACGGCGCCTCCGGCTTCCCCACGCGACAGGTCTCCTCCGAGTCGGTTGGGAATCACCCCGACCGGTACAAGTGGATCGCCCTTTCCAACACGACGCTCGGGATCCTGATGGTCACGATCAATCAGTCCATCTTGCTGATCTCGCTTCCCGACATCTTTCGAGGCATCAAGCTGCAGCCACTCGCGCCGGGAAACACGTCGTACTTCCTATGGATCTTCATGGGGTTCCTGCTCGTCACGGCGGTACTGGTGGTGAGCCTGGGCCGAGTAGGAGACATGTACGGCCGTGTGCGCATGTACAACCTCGGCTTCGCGGTGTTCACCGTCTTCTCGATCTTGTTGTCGGTGACCTTCATGACCGGCAGCGGAGGAGCCCTCTGGATCATCATCATGCGTGTCGGTCAGGGACTCGGGGGCGCCTGCCTCTTCGCCAACTCCAGCGCCATACTGACCGACGCCTTTCCCTCGAACGAACGGGGGAAGGCAATGGGCATCAACGGCGTGGCCGTGGTCACCGGGTCGTTCATCGGCCTCATCCTCGGCGGCATACTCGCCCCTGTTGAGTGGCGCCTGGTCTTTCTCGTCTCGGTGCCGTTCGGTCTCTTCGGGACGGTGTGGGCGTACCTCAAGCTGAAGGACACCGGAGTTCGCCAGCACTCCACCATCGACTCGTGGGGCAACGCGACCTTCGCCGTCGGACTGGTCGCCCTCCTCGTTGGGATCGTCTACGGACTCCTTCCCTACGGTGGGCACACCATGGGCTGGACCAGCCCGTTCGTGCTGAGCACGGTCTTCGGCGGTGTGGCAATGCTCGCCGTGTTCGTCGCCATCGAGCGCAAGGCCAAGAACCCGATGTTCCACCTGGAGTTGTTCCGTGTGCGGGCATACGCGGCGGGGGTCCTCGCCTCTTTCCTTGCCGCCGTGGGCCGTGGCGGCGTGCAGTTCATGCTGATCATCTGGCTGCAGGGCATCTGGCTGCCCCAGCACGGGTACGACTTCGCCCGGACGCCCTTGTGGGCCGGCATCGCCCTCGTACCTTTGACCGTGGGCTTCCTCCTCTCAGGGCCGATCTCGGGGATCCTCGCGGACCGCTTCGGCGCACGGTGGATCGCCACGATCGGTCTGTCCGGAACGGCGGTCAGCTTCGTGCTCCTCGAACTGCTGCCGACGAACTTCGATTACGTCGAGTTCGCGGCGATCCTCTTCTTCTTCTCGGTCTTTGCGGGCATGTTCTTCACTCCGAACCAGACGGCGGTCATGAACAGCCTCCCCCCCAACCAGCGCGGAGCCGGCGCCGGGATGAACGCCAGCTTCATGAACTCCGCCTCGGTCCTCTCGATCGGTATCTTCTTCACGATCGTGACGCTCGGGCTGGCGTCGTCGCTGCCCGGACACCTCGAACAGGGCCTGCTTGCGCAAGGGGTGCCGGCCGCGGAGGCGGTGAGGTTCTCGCACTTGCCGCCCATCGGGACCCTTTTTGCTGCCTTCTTGGGCTACAGCCCCATCAAATCTGAATTGCCGCACCACGTGCTCGCGTCACTAGGTCCGGCGCGTGCTGCCTACCTGACGGGGCGTTCCTTCTTCCCCAAGTTGATCGCCTCGTCGTTCCAGGACGGCTTGCGATTGGCCTTCGATTTCGGAGCGGGGTTGGCCGTCCTCGCCGCGGTTGCATCGTGGCTCCGCGGAGCCAACTACATCCACGAGGAGGAGACTCTCCTCGACGAGGTCGCCACCGGCATGCTCGAGGTGGGAGAGGTGGCGGCAGCCGGAGTCGGAGCGGGCTATCTGCCTGAGGAGACGACATGACGGGCTTTCGGACCGTGGAGGGACGCCGTGCAGAGTGGCGGGGGCCGCGGCGAGGGGTCCCGTCGACCAGCTCGTCCCGCCGGTGCCCCACGAGCTCACCACAGGCCACGGCTACGGCCTCTCGGTAGAGGGCTCAGGGCTCCCCTGAGGCGTCGACGGTCGCCCTTCGAGCGCGGTCGTGAGGGTCTCGACCGCCTCCGCCGCCGTCGCCCGACCCTCCTCGGGGTCCTGCATCCCGTACCGCACGCGCTCGTACGCGCCGGTCAGTGCGCTCAGCGCGCGCCGATCCAGGGTGAGCCGTGTGCGGAACTCTCGTGGCGTCTCCGACGGAGACCGCCCGAGTGTGACCGACCGGGCCGCGACGAGGAACTCGCGGTAAGCAGCCCGAACCGGATCGAGCTCCGCGCCCGCGGTGGGGGTGGCGGTGACCACGGCGCTCGCGAGAGTCGAACGGGGAACAGGTCGGCGACGACGCACCCGGGTGAGCGCCGCACGGAGTTGAGCCCAGAAATGGGACCACGTGAAGACGGAGTCGCGATCTTCTTCCGGCGTCTCCGTCGCTCGACGGTGGCGACGCACCCGCCGGACCATCCACAACCCGGCGACCCCGATCAGGCCTACGGCAGCGACGGTGACCAGACCCAAGAGGACGTATCCGAGGTCGGTGGCGAACCCGTTCGATCGGACGCGCCCCGGTCGTGAGGGCTGGACGTGGTGGATCGTGGTTCCGGGTGTCGAATGGGCCGACGGGTGGATCCTGAAGTTCAGGTGCAAAAGATCGAAGAGGTGCGTGATCACCGACCCCAGGTCGCGAGCCCCTTGTACGACCGCCGGACCAGCGACACCAGCGCCACCACCCAGGAGGGAGGCGACGAGCACGAGCCCGACCAAGGGAACCGCCATCACCGCCAGCCATGCCCCACCCGGACCCCTGCCGGCGCGCCGCATGGCTGCGCGCTCGACGGACTGTTCGTTTGCCCAGGCGACGGCGGCGACCCCGGCCATGAAGAAGACGACGAGCAACCATCCGACGTCTTGCGTCGCACGACCGAAGGCTGGCGAATGGCCCGCTGCCCGTCGGATCTCGACGAAGACGACCACCACCGCACCCACCAAGCAGGACGCCGAAGCCTGTTGCACCGACGGCCCCGTGAGGCCGAGCCAGGTTCCGCGTCCCCACGCGAGCACGGACACGACCGATGCCCAGGTCACCGCCCGAACCGCGACCGGCAGAGCAGGCGCCGCCCACAGGTCGACGCCTGGCGTCAGCGACGATACGAGCTCTGCCGTCACCGCCGCCAGCACCAGGACGACCACGGTCGTCGCCACCCACCGGACGCGCCGGCCGTGCCTGGCGCCGACGAATCCCGCCACCACGACCGCCGCGACGGCGGGCAGCGCGATCGCGAGGAACGGAAGGTCGATCGCTGGACGGTCGGGACCCGTCGCGCCGTCGGCGAGAGCACCGAACAGCACGGTGACCCACGCCGCCTCCGCCACGACGAGCAGCAGGCTCCCTCCCAGCCGGCTGATCATCGCTCGACCAGACCGAACGTCGAGCGGTCGCGCCAGGTCGCGTCGTACAGGAGCTCCCAGCAGCCGTCGACGAGCTGCCTTGGCGGCGGGGTCCCGCCGCCCGGACCGCCGACCCACACCGCCCCGACCGAGGCGCGTCGGTGGACGTCGTACAGGGCGGCGAGCGTCGCCTGGGGGAAGTCGGCGGCAAGGACGAGGACGTTCACGTCCATGCGATGGCTCGTGCGAACCAGCGATTGCTCCAGAGTCACTCCGCCGGACAGCGTGATCCGGGCCAGCAGCTCGAGCATGGAGGTCAGCGCGCTTGGATCGCGGGCGGGAGGTACCGCGACCGGGATGCCTCGGGCCGTACCCGTCGCGTAGAGCCCGACCGGAACTCCCTGACCCAGAAGGGCAGAGACCACGGACGCGGCCGCGCTCACCAAGAACTCGGTCATGTCCTCACCGGTGCTGCGGCCGACCCCGGCGGGCGGAAACAGGTCCACGAACAACGCCACGCTGGGTGAGGCCGCGGGCTCGCGCACGCGGACCATCAGGTCGTCGCTGCGTGCCGTCGCCCTCCACTCGATGTCCCGCACGGGATCGCCGGTGGCGTAGGGGCGAACACCGACGACCCGTGAGGGGTCGAGGGCAATGCTGCGACGCACGCGCAGCTCGCCGATCGGGACCCGGGAGATGATCGGGATCGTCGAGAGCGGGACGATCTTCGGGTACACGAGCAGTGACGCTTCGTTGCGCAGCTCGAGGCGCCGCTCGTGGGTACCGAGCGGGCTGCCGGAGCGCAGCGTGGCCGGTCCGAAGCGGTGGACGCCCCGCTCGCTGCACACGACGGTCAGTCGCCGCCGCACCCGCTCGTACGGGAGCATCGCCCGGACGATCTGCACCTCGTTGCGCCGACCGGCCGAGGTCACCACCGCGCCCTCCACCTGCAATTCCCGAGGCACCTCGTCGCGCACGTGCAGCCACGCCAACGGAAGCAGCTTGTCATTGACGATCTCGATCTCGACCGTCAGTCGCTCGCCGAAAGTGGTGCGCCGATGCTCGAGGGTGCGCCCGTAGGAGACCGACTCGAGGCACCAACGGCCCCATGCCCACACGAGCAGTGCCAAGAGCACCACCAGCATCCCCGAGGTCGCCAGCGGCGTGCTCGCGCTGGCCCATCCCCCGCAGGCAAGGCCCAGCCCGACGAGGACGACGCCGAGGGCGGGGCCGCGCAGACGCCGGGCCGCCATGGCTAGCCCGTCGCCTCGTCCTCCACGGGCACCGCCACCTTTGCGAGGACGTCGTCGATGACGCCGGCTGGCGAGTCGCCACGGAGACGAGCCTCAGGCAAGAGCAGCAGCCGATGCGAGAGAACGGCAGCCGCCAAGTGCTTCACGTCGTCGGGAAGCACGAAGGTCCGCCCCGCCAGTTGCGCGCGAGCCTGCGCGGCACGGTAGAGGGCGAGCGCGGCCCGCGGGCTCGCGCCGAGCGCCAGGCGCTCGTCGGACCGGGTCGCCGCGACGATGTCGAGCACGTAGTCACGGACAGCGGACCCCACGACCACCTGCTCGCGGGCGGCCTGCAGCGCGACGATCTCTGCGGCGTCGGCGACCGGCTCGAGGTGGGGGTCGCCGTGACCGAAGCGCTCCAGCATCAGCTCTTCGCTTGTTCGACTGGGGTAGCCCGGCGCGACCCGGACGAGGAACCGGTCCAGTTGCGCCTCGGGGAGGGGAAAGGTGCCCTCGAGCTCGATCGGGTTCTGCGTGGCGAGCACGAAGAACGGCTCCGGCAGCGCGAGCGCGTCCCCCTCGACGCTCACCTGGCGCTCCTCCATGGCCTCGAGCAGCGCTGACTGGGTGCGCGGCGAAGCTCGATTGATGGGTCTTCCGGAATCAGTGGGGACGCGATGAGGTGATGCGTGGCGCCCGGATGGTTGCCGGCCACCTGACACCGCCGGCGTAGAGGAGAACCCGGAGTCGATAGTGGCTGAACCGGGTGAACCCACGGCCCGCACGCTTGACCTGTTTCGCGCAGAAGTTCTGGCCTTCCGTCGGTCCGTTCGACGCGCCAGTCCGGTGGTGGTTCAAGATCTCCTCCCGCCAACGAGAGAGCGTCCGGCCGAGGGTGTGGATCTCGGCGACCGTGTCCTCTTTGCACGCGGCGATGGCGTTGTCGAGCAGCACTGCGGCGGCGTCGAGGTCCTCGACTCCGTACACAGAACGAACTGCCTCCTTCGCCAGCCACGCACCCAGCACCTCGTCGAAGGGGTCGCCGACGCGCAGGGCCTCCATGAGGCGATCTCGACCCCGGTCGTCCAGGCGCTCTTCGCCGCGGATCAACAGCTTGCGCACGCGATAGAGGGGATCCTCTTTGTGGCCGCGCCTTCCCATGGTCTCGTTCTGCACCCGTCGGCGCACCTGGTCGACCATGCGGTTGGCGACGCGGGTCACGTGGAAGGGGTCCGCGACGCGTCGTGCGTGGGAGAGGTGGGGGTGCAGGCCGCTGCGGTAGGTGTCGGTCAGGTCCAAGGCGACGACCTTCACACCCTTGCGCCAGCGCACCGAGCGCCCGGCCGTCCATCTGCGCAGCTTGATGGCGCTTTTGCCCTCGATGAGATCGATCACCCGCCGGCGGTCCAAGTCGACGAGGCTCGTCGCGAAGATGGTCTGGTGGGCCGGGGTTGCGGCCAGGTAGCTGTGCTCGTCGACGCCGAGAGCGCGCACCGAACCGACCCTGTGGGGGTCCTCG
>JASHYA010000094.1 GCA_030043315.1 Acidimicrobiales bacterium | reverse complement strand
CCCCGACTGTCGGGCGAGCTCCCCGAGGAGGCCGAGCGTCTCGTCGGTGACCCTGTTCTTCGAGTAGTCGAGGTAGAGACCGCCTGCCTCCAGGCTGAGCCGCTCGGCACGGCCGGCATCATCCGCGAACAGCTCGCGGAGGTGGACCCCGGCGACGTCTGCGTGGTGCTGCGCGAGGGCACGAAAGGCGGGTCGTTGGCGCAGAGGCTGGAGTGCGGGCATGGTGTCGGGCATCGAGCGCCGACGCTAGCTGGCGGCGGATCAGGCGTTGCGACCCGGAGCGGGGCGCTCCGGGTGTCGGCGGGACGATCTCGGGATCGGGCTCAGGGGCCCGGGGTGCGCGTTCACCGCGCGGTCCCGCCGACGGCACCTTCACGGATGCCTTGGAGCGCTTCGGCGAACGCGGCCGTCGCGTCCATGTTCGGCGTCCACCCGAGCTCGGTCCGCGCCCGGTCGGTTCGCATGACCGGTAACCCCATCGCCAGGTCCAAGAGCGCCGGCTCGGCGGCGACCGCGCGCGCGTGCCAGGCAACGGCGAGCACCGCTCGCACGAGCCGCGGCGGTACCGGCAACGGGCGCGTCCCGAGAAGGGCTCCGAGCCTCTCGGCGTCGATGACCGGTTCCGCCGCGAGGTTGAAGGCGCCGCTCGCCTCGGGATTCCAGAGCGCCAGCCCGAGCGCCTGCGCGACGTCCGCGGCATGGACCGCCTGGAAGCGCAGCCCGCCGGGGAGGGGCAGCACCGGCAGGAGCCCGGGTCGCAGCAGGGAGCCGGGGACGAGCGGTCCGCCGAAGAGCCGCAGCTGCTCGGGGGCCGACGCCCTCTGGAACACGAACGCGGGCCGCAGCCGTACGACGCGCAGCTCCGGGTGACGGGCTTCGAGGGCGTCGAGCAGGCGCTCGACGTACGCCTTCTCCCTGCCGTAGCCGCAGGTGGGAAGGCCGTCGGTCGGCCAGGACTCGTCGACCTGGGTGCCGTGGGCGGGGGAGTACGCACCCACGGAAGAGGCGTAGACGAGCACGGGCACGTGCCGGCGGACGACCGCGTCGCAGACGCGGACGGTGCCCACCACGTTGGTGTTCCAGGTCACGGTGGGACGGTGGGTCGGCTGGAGGAGCCACGCCAGGTGGACCACCGCATCGGCCCCATCGACGACATCGTCCAGGTCGTCGATGGACACGTCCGCGCGGACGAACGTCGTCTTCGCCGGGGTGGTCGCGGGGGCGTGGCGAGCCACCGACCTGATCGCAGTGACGCGTGCATCGCCGGCGAGGACGTCGAGCAACGCGGTGCCGATGTTGCCGGTGCCGCCGACCACGACCACGCGCATCGCCGTCCGTACCTGCCTACCCCATGCCCGATGTGCCGTCCCACGGCCGCAGCGAGCGAGAGGTGAGCGAGCCGGTCACGAGGCGGCTCGGCCCTCCTGCTCTCCGTTCCACGTCGGCTCCGTCGGCTCGGTCGGCTCCGTCGGCTCCGTCGGCTCCGTCGGCTCCGACCCGGCTTCCTCGTCGCCTTTCGCGTGGTCGCCAGCCCCGTCGGCCTGGGCCTGGTCCGGTGCTCCCTCGGCCTTGACGTCGACTTCGACGACCTCGACTTGAGTGATCTCGACGTCCGCGTCGACGTCGGCCTCCGTAACGCTCTTGCGCAACCGCTCCAGGCTGGCGGCGAGAAGCCGGGAGACGTGCATCTGGCTGATGCCGACCCGCGCGGCGATCTCGGACTGGGTGAGGCCATGGGCGAACCTGAGCTGGAGGATCGTCTGCTCGCGCGGTGCGAGCTTGGCGATGGCCGGCGCGAGCAGCTCTCGGTCCTCGACCGTGTCGAGGGAGGCGTCATCGCCGCCGATGTGGGACGCGAGCGTCTCCTCGTTACGATCCGTCGCGTCGATCGATGAGGTGCGGTACCCCTGACCTGCCTCGAGCGCCTCGAGGACGGCTTCCTCGGTTGCCCCCGTCGCCGTCGCGAGCTCGCCCACCGTGGGCGAGCGTCCGAGCTCCTGCGAGAGCGTCTCGGTGACCTTGCCGAGCTCGAGGTAGAGCTCCTGGACGCGTCTCGGTGCGCGCACCGCCCAGCCCTTGTCCCGGAAGTGGCGCTTCAGCTCACCGATCACCGTGCGCGTCGCGAACGTGGTGAACTCGACGCCACGGTCGGGGTCGAAGCGATCGATCGACTTCACGATCGCGAGCGACGCCACCTGGACGAGGTCCTCGTAGGGCTCCCCGCGGTTCGCGTAACGCCTGGCGAGCTGATGGGCCAGTCCGAGATGCGCGGTCACCAGCCGGTCCCGTACCGCCGGGTCCCGGTGTGCTGCAAGTTCGAAGAACAGCGCCTTCGCCTCTTCGCCCGTCGAGCGACCCCCGTCCGTCATCACGCCGTCATCACCCCGGCGTCACGCCGTTGCGTCTGATCGTCGCTTGCACAACCAGGCGCTCGGCCCGTCGCCGCGAAGCCCGCGGCCGTGGTCGTCGACGAGCGCGTCGAGGATCCGCAGCGAGAGGTCGTCGGCCTCTCCTCCCCACGTGCCGGGCACGGCAGCCTCCGCCTCGTACCAGCAGCTGACGGTGATGGCGTCCCCGTCGTTCTCGTAGCTGAGGTGCAAACGACCGTCTGCACGAGTCCCCACGAGAGAAAGGCACAGCTCTTCCACCGCGAGACGAAGGTCCTCGATGTCCTCGACGCCGAACCCGGCACGGCTGGCGACCGTCGCCGCGGCAAGCCGTGCGAGCACCACGAGATCCGCCTGGACCGGGATCGACAGGTCGACCTCGACGGTGGCCGTCTTTCTCTCTACCATGCTCACTTCACGCTCCCCACCGCTTCCCTCACGCTCTCGTAGATCGGGAAGACGCCGGTGAGGCCCGTGATCTCGAACACCTTCAAGATACGCGGCTCTCGGATCACGAGTGGGAGGTCGCCTTCCGCCTCGCGACAGCGCTTGAGCGCGCCCACCAGCACACCGAGGGCGGTGGAGTCGAGGAACGTCACCCCCAGAAGATCGACCACCACGGTCGACTTGCCGGACGTCGTAAGCGCCTGCAGCCGGTCACGAAGCGGCGGTGCCGTCGCGACGTCGATCTCTCCGGACGCCGAGACGACCGGGACGCCGTCCATCTCCACCTCTTCGATCTTGAAGCTCTGATCCATGCGGTCACGGCTCCTTTTCCTGGCCTCACGCAGTGGGCGCCGACGCGACTCCATCTCCAGTCTCCGTGAGTGCGGGGCTCGAGCGGAACATGCAACCTAGATTGCCCGATCGCTCGAATACCCCGAGCGGCGGACCGCTACACCCTGCCTACACGCTGCCCGAGGTTACGCCGGGCTGCGGCCAGCCGACACCGTCACTCACGGCCGGGGAGCCGGACCCGGCTCAACGTTCGAGGCAGATCTCGAACCAGACCACCTTGCGGGACCCGATATGCTCGGCGCCCCACCGGGTGGCGAGGGCGTCCACGATCGCCATCCCGCGGCCGTGCTCGCGGTCGCCGCTCAGGGCCAGGAGACGAGGCTGGAGGGCGATCGCGTCGGTCACCTCGACGCGGAGGCGGCCGGGCGAGGCGTCGACCTGGAGCAGGAACCAGCCACCGCCGTGCACGACGGCGTTCGTGACCAGCTCCCCGGTGAGCAGCACGGCGGCGTCGCGGAAGTCGGACGGGCAGTTCACCAGCGTCTCGCCGACGAGGAGACGCGCCTCGCGGAGAGACGTCGCGTCGCCGGCCAGGCGGATCCGACGTCGCGGCAACCGCCCCGCTGTCTTGTGGGGACGTGCAGATCTTTCCCTCGCCGGCGCCGCCGTGGTCTTCATCGACTCTGTCGTCCCATGTTCTGCTGTGTTCCGCTGCTCCAAGCCACGCCCGCACGCGTTCCTCCGCGCCCAGGTTTCCCCGCTTTACCTCTCCGCGGGCGAGCAGCCTCAAACTGCGCGGGGGCCCGGAGGGCCCGTCCAGCGGCGGAATCCGCTCGCCCGGCCGACGGCGGAGGCCGGTTGCCGAGGGGCGACTTGGTGCCCAGGGGCTCCGCTAGCTGGCCGTTGCCCCCGCGTCTCCGTCGAGCGTGACGGTCACCGAGGGGGGCTCGCCCTCCAGCAGGAGGAGCCCCGCAGGGTCGACCCCGCCGGCGTCGACGAGGTCCGGAATGGCCGACCGGAGGCGGTTCAGCCTCTCGGCGCGGTCGACGACGGTGAGGTTCGAGACCCGGGCTCGCATGGACCGCTTGTGCTCGGTCTTCTCCTTGCGCACCGCGCCCAGCACCTCTGCGACCACGTCGAGGACGGGTGCCTCGCCCCAGCGCACAGCCCGGCGCCCGTCGGGCTCGGCGGGTCCTCCGGGCTCGGCGGGTCCTCCGGCGACGTGCGCCGCGAGCTCGGCATCGGCGTCCGGCCAGGCGGCAAGGTGGATCGAGCCGGTGTGCCACCAGCTCCAGACCTCCTCGGTGACATAGGGGAGGAATGGCGCGAAGAGGCGGAGCTGAACGAAGAGGGCCAGCGCGAGCGTCCTCCGCGCCGAGACGGCACCTGGGTCGTCGAGCCCGCCGTCGGAGCGGCGCTTCACGAGCTCGAGGTAGTCGTTGCAAAAGGACCAGAAGAACCTCTCGGTCACCTCGAGCGCCCTCGCGTGGTCGTAGTTGCCGAGCGCGGCCGTCGCCTCTTCGACGACGCCGCCGAGACGCCGGAGGAGGTCCCGGTCGATGGGCTCTGCGACCTCGACCTCGAGCTCGCCACCCGCCCCACCCGCGCCACCTGCGCCGCCGGCCTCACCTGCGCCGCCGGCCTCACCCGCGCCGCCGGCCTCACCCGCGCCACCCGTCTCCTCCCGACCCAGGACGAACCTCGACGCGTTCAGGATCTTGATCGCGAGCCGGCGGCCCACCTTCATCTGCCCCTCGTCGAGCGCCGTGTCCGTGCCAAGCCTGCCGCTCGCCGCCCAGTAACGGACGGAGTCCGCGCCGTGCTCCTCGAGGTACGCCAACGGGGTGACCGCGTTGCCCTTGGACTTCGACATCTTCTTCCGGTCGGGGTCGACAACGAAGCCGGAGATCGCCGTGTCGGACCACGGAAGCCGTCCGACTTCGAGCTCCGAGCGGACGACGGTGGAGAAGAGCCACGTCCGGATGATGTCGTGGGCCTGCGGGCGGAGGTCGAACGGGAACACCCGCTCGAACAGCTCCGGATCCTCTTCCCAGCCCGAGACGATGAACGGGGTGAGCGAGGAGGTCGCCCACGTGTCCATCACATCGGGCTCGCCCACGAACCCGCCCGCCTGCCCACGCTGGTCGGGCTCGTAGCCGTTGGGCACGTCCGTCGAGGGGTCGACGGGGAGGAGGTCCTCTGAGGGGACGAGTCGCCGGTCGTAGCGGACGGTGCCGTCTCCGTCGATCGCGTACCACAACGGGAAGGGCACCCCGAAGAAGCGCTGGCGGCTGATGTTCCAATCGCTGTTCAGGCCCTCGACCCAGGCACGGAAGCGATGGGACATGTACGCCGGGTGAAACCGGAGCTCGTCGCCCCGCTGGAGCAGCCGTTCCCGCAGCGCCAGCGTCCGGACGAACCACTGGCGCGACGAGACGATCTCGAGCGGGTGCTCGCCGTTCTCGTAGAACTTGACCGGGTGCACGATCGGGCGGGGTTCCCCGAGGAGATCGCCCGAGCGGGTGAGCAGCTCGACGACACGCGTGTGGGCCTGGCGGACGGTCCGACCGACGAGCTCGCCGTAGGCGCTACGCGCGGCGCCGACGTCGTCGGACTCCCACCCCGGGCTCCCCCACGCCACGGGCTCGAGGCGGCCGTCGCGTCCGATGACCGTGCGGGTCGGGAGGCCGAGCTCACGCCACCACACGACGTCGGTCGTGTCGCCGAAGGTGCAGATCATCGCGATGCCCGTCCCCTTCTCGGGATCGGCGAGCGGGTGGGCGACGACCGGCACCCGCACGCCGAAGAGCGGGGAGCGCGCGCTCCGCCCGAAGAGGGGCCGGTACCGGGCGTCGTCGGGATGTGCGACGAGGGCGACGCAGGCGGGGAGGAGCTCGGGTCGGGTCGTCTCGACCTCGACGTAGGAGGCGCCGGGGGTCCCGACGGGCTCCCCGACCCCGGCGGCATCGGAGGAGCTGCCCGGAGAAGCGTGGGAAGCGTGGGAAGGAGCCGTTCCGTCCGGCGGGACGAGCGCGAAACGGATCCGGTGGTAGGCGCCCGGACGTTCGCGGTCTTCGAGCTCCGCCTGGGAGACCGCGGTGCGGAAGTCGACGTCCCAGAGCGTCGGGGCGTCCTGCTGGTAGGCCTCGTCCCTGGCGAGCATCCGGAGGAACGCTCTTTGCGAGGTCCTCCGAGCGAGGTCGCCGATCGTCGTGTAGGTCCGCGTCCAGTCGACCGACAGCCCGAGTGCCCGCCAAACCTGCTCGAAGGCGCGCTCGTCTTCTGCGGTCAGCCGGTGGCACAGCTCGACGAAATTCGGCCGCGAGACCGGGACGAGCTCGCCTTTCTTCACGGGTGGCGGCTCGAAACCGAGCTGGTACGGGAGGTCCGGGTCGCAGCGCACCCCGAAGTAGTTCTGCACGCGCCGCTCGGTGGGAAGTCCGTTGTCGTCCCACCCCATCGGGTAGAGCACCGCCTTGCCGCGCATCCGTTGGAAGCGCGCGGTGACGTCGGTCTGGGTGTAGGACATCGCGTGCCCGATGTGCAGCGTGCCCGACACCGTCGGCGGCGGCGTGTCGATGGCGAAGATCCCCTCAGCGGGCGCGCCGGCGTCGAAGCGGTAGGTCCCGGCCGCCTCCCAGACCTCGCCCCACTTGGACTCGAGCCCGTCGACGCTCGGCTTCTCGGGGACGCGCACTTCACCTTCTCTCGTTGCCGACATGACCGCGTTACCGTACCTTCATGTTGCGGCTTCACGACACGGCGACCGGCACGGTCCGCCCGTTCGAGCTGCGGGACCCGGGCCGGGTGTCCATGTACGTCTGCGGCCCGACCGTCTACGAGGTGCCCCACCTCGGCCACGGCCGCTTCACCCTCGTCTTCGACGTCCTGCGTCGCTACCTCACCTTCACCGGGCTCCAGGTGCGGCACGTCTCGAACGTGACCGACATCGACGACCGCATCATCCAGCGCGCGGCGCGCGAAGGCCGCACGGAGCCGGAGGTCGCTGCCGAGTACGAGGAGAAGTGGTGGGAGGCGATGGACGCCCTCGAGGTGCTGCGACCGACGGTCGTGCCCCACGCGACCGGCTACATCCCCGGCATGGTCGCCCTCGTCGCGGACCTCGTCGCACGCGGCTCGGCTTACGAGACCGAGGACGGCGTTTACCTGCAGGTCGACACGGTCGACGGCTACGGGCTGCTCGCCCGCCAGCCGCTCGAGTCGTTGCGTGCGGGCGCCAGGGTCGAGGCGTCCGAGCTGAAGCGCTCGCCCCTCGACTTCGCCCTGTGGAAGAAGGCGAAGCCCGGCGAGCCCACCTGGAGCTCGCCGTGGGGCGAGGGCCGCCCCGGGTGGCACACCGAGTGTGTCGTGATGTCGCTCCACCTGCTCGGCGACGGCTTCGACCTCCACGGCGGCGGCCAGGACCTGATCTTCCCCCACCACGAGAACGAGCGGGCCCAGGCGGTCGCCGAAGGCAGGCCGTTCGCACGTCACTGGATGCACAACGGCTGGGTCACGGTGGAGGGTGAGAAGATGTCGAAGTCCCTCCAGAACTTCACGACCATCGCCGACCTCCTCGCCGGCGGCGATCCGCGTGCCTACCGGCTCCTCGTGCTCCGCTCGCACTACCGCCGGCCCATCGAAGTCACGCCCGAGACGATCGCCACAGCCGAACGAGGGCTCGCGCGGCTCGACGCGTTGGCTCGCAGGCTCTCGCTCGTCGACCCGCTCGCCGCAGGCGTCGTCGTCCGCGACCAGGCGATCGCCGCCGCGCCCGATGGGGTCGAGGAGGACTCGGTCACCCGCTTCTGCGAGCACATGGACGACGACCTCGACACCTCCGCGGCGACGGCTGTCGTCTTCGACCTCGTGAACCGCGCGCACGCTGCCGCGGACGACGGCGACGGCTCGACCGCCCGGCGTCTCGGTGGCACGGTCGCGCTCCTGTGTGGCGCGGTGGGGCTGCGGCTGCGCGGCGAGCTCGAGGCGCCCGATGAGCGCACGCAGCGGCTCGTCGACGACCGGGACGCGGCTCGACGTGAGCGGGACTTCGCACGCGCCGACGCGCTGCGCGACGAGCTCGTCGCGGCGGGGTGGACGGTGGAGGACGGCCCCGACGGAACGGTCGTGCACCGGTGAGGCGGCGCACGACGGTCGCACGCCCCGGGGCGGGCCGCGGCCGAGCCGACCGCCCGGTCCCCACGACCGCGCGCCGCCGCATGTACTAGCGTCCTGTCGGCAACGGGCGCCGGGCGATGGCGCTCGGCTGCTGCCGGGCAGTGGGCGAGGTGTCCACGTCCGTACGGGTAATGAGAGAGCAGGATGAAAGGGGATCGCCACCGTGGCATCGGGGACGGTCAAGTGGTTCAACGCGGAGAAGGGCTACGGGTTCATCTCACAGCCTGACGGTGGTGCCGATGTGTTCGTCCACCACACCGCGATTCAGATGAACGGCTACCGCGTGCTCGAAGAGGGGCAGCAGGTGGAGTTCAGCGTCGAGGAGGGGCCCAAGGGCCTCATGGCGAAGGACGTACGCCCCGCCAACTGAGCCACGTCCCGCCCGCCCCGGCGCAACGGGGCTGAAATCCCTCCTGTGCAGCGACACTCGGGAGTCGCGCGCTCCCACGTGTTGTTACCTTTGGGTAACCTCGATATCGGGACGTCGCCGTGGCCGGGCGCGGCGCTCGGGGTCGACATCGAAGAGGTGACCGCAGATGGCCGAGTTCTCTCTCGGGCTCAACGAGGATCAGCTCCAGATCCAGAAGTGGGTCCACGACTTCGCCGGAAACGTCATGCGTCCCGCCGCCCACGAGTGGGACGAGCGCGAAGAGACCCCCTGGCCGATCATCGAGGAGGCGGCCAGGATCGGCCTGTACTCCTTCGACTTCGTCGCCCAAGCGTTCCTCGACCCGACGGGTCTCACGATGGTCCTCGTGAACGAGGAGATGAGCTGGGGCGACGCCGGGATCGCGCTGGCAATCTTCGGCTCCACGCTCGCGGTCGCCGGCATCTTCGCCAACGGCACGCCCGAGCAACATGCGGAATGGATCCCTCAGTGTTTCGGGACGCCCGACGAGATCAAGCTCGCCGCCTTCGGAGTCTCCGAACCCGACGCCGGATCCGACGTCTCCTCGCTCAAGACCCGCGCCGTCTACGACCAGGCGAAGGACGAATGGGTGCTGAACGGCACCAAGACGTGGATCACGAACGGCGGCATCGCCAACACCCACGTCATCGTCGCGTCCGTCGAGCCCGGGCTCGGTTCCCGCGGGCACGCCAGCTTCGTGATTCCGGAAGGCACGCCCGGCATCAGCCAGGGCCAGAAGTTCAAGAAGATGGGCATCCGAGCCTCGCACACCGCCGAAGTGGTGCTCGACGACTGCCGCGTCCCCGGACGCTGCCTGCTCGGCGGCAGAGAGAAGCTGGACGACCGGCTCGCCCGTGCCCGGGAGGGGAAGCACACGTCGACCCAGGCCGCGATGGCGACGTTCGAGGCCTCACGCCCCTCTGTGGGCGCGCAGGCCGTCGGCATCGCCCGCGCCGCATACGAGTACGCGCTCGACTACGCGAAGGAGCGCACGCAGTTCAAGCGGAAGATCATCGAGAACCAGGCGATCGCCTTCAAGCTCGCGGACATGAAACTCCGGACCGATGCGGCGAGGCTCTTGTGCTGGCGGGCGGCGTGGATGGCCGCACACCACGAGAAGTTCGAAGCCGGGGAGGGCTCCCAGTCGAAGCTCTTCGCCGGCGAGACCGCGGTGTGGGTGACGGAGCAGGCGATCCAGATCCTCGGTGGTTACGGCTACATCCGCGAGTTCCCCGTCGAGCGCTGGCACCGCGACGCGAAGATCTACACCATCTTCGAGGGGACGAGCGAGATCCAACGGCTCGTCATCGCGCGGGCGATCTCGGGGCTCCATATCAACTGAGCTGCGAGGTGAGAATCCCGCTGACGGCTTGAAGGGGTCGCGGGAGGGTTCCGGTGGGCCTTACGCTTCAGGCGTGCGCCCAGACGTTGACCGGCTACTGGCCGAGCAGGAGGAGCGGCTCCAATCGGAGCTTGCAGAGCTGACGTCGTCGATGGAAGAGGTGGGCACGATCTCCTTCGGCAAGCGTGTCGGCGAGGGAACCTCGATGGCGGTCGAGCGCCTCGCCGCGGTGTCCACCCAGGAGCAGCTGCTTGCGATGTTGCAGGACATACGGCGGGCTCGAGACCGCGTGGCTCTCGGCGAATACGGTCTGTGTGAGCTGTGTGGAGAGCCGATCCCCGAAGAACGTCTCGAGGTTCTCCCGTGGGCTGTCCGGTGTGTCCAACACCGTTGAGCCAATTGCCGGGCTCTGGTTCTGCTCAGGGGAGCTAGGGTTCTGGGCTCCGCTACGTGAACTCTGACTGGAGCGCGTCGAGAGGAGATCGTCGAGCCTGGATCCGGGCGGGGATGGACGAGAGCCCACCGATCGCCAGCAAGATCCCGACGGAAACGGCGGCAAGCCACAGCGCGGACGGAACCGTGACGTTCGATCCGTGACCGGCCGCCTTCACGAGGAGTAGCCCCAGGGGAATTCCCGCGATCACGCCCGGCAGCGAAGGGATCAGCAGCGCCGTCGACAACCCGGCGCTCACTTGGCGAGTCGTCGCACCGAGGGCCCGCGCGATCCCTAACGGCTGCCTCGAGTCCACTGAGGTCGCCCAGGTGATCACGACGGCGTTCACGATCGAAAGGAAGACGAGGACGACGGTGAGGACGAGCAACACTGCGTCGGTGTTGCGGGTGTTCGGGTTCACCGGGATGGCGAACACCGAGGCCGGGATCGGCGCGGCCTGACTCTCGTGGGCGTGGATCGCCAGCACGGCGACGATCGTGGTCATGGTGATCGTGACGCTCACGAGCGTCAGGACCATCCGTCGGGGTCTGCGTGCGGCCAGACGTAGCCCGAGCAGCAGCTGCATCGGCAGGTGTGACGCCGCCTCGATCAACAGCGGCCTGCGCTTGGGGATGCGCGCGGAGTCGGCGAGCGCGGACGTCGTGCTCGTCCGCGCGGCCCGAACCGACGGGATCCACGCAGCGAGTCCGGCCACCGCGATCGCCAATCCGACTATCCAACCGACGTCAGAGAGGGTCACCGGGGGCGCTCCGACGCTTCCGACGAGCCCGGCCCCGGGATTGGCGATCAGCGGTGCGACGAGCCATCCGACGAGCAGTCCCAGCGCTGCGCCGAGCAGCGCCAACGTGAGGTACTCGAAAAGAAGCGCGCCTGCGACCAATCGGGGGGTCGCACCGACCGCCTTCAAGAGGCCCACCCTGCGGGTCCGCTCCGCCAAGCGACCCCCCACGATCACTGCCAGGCTGGCGATGGCGAGCAGGTCGAGCAGAGCGCTCCCGATGAGGAGACCCCGCTGGAAGGGGAGCATCTGCTGACTTTCCACCCTGCGCACGTCCTGCCACGACTCGAAGTACAGCGAGTTGCCGTCGGAGTGCGCTGCGATGAACGCGGAGGCGTGCTGCGGGTTGGCGAGCTTGAGATTGAGCATGTAGCTGAGCGGCACGCTCGACGTCGCCAGGCTCCGAGCAATGGGCTTCGTCGTCCAGATGAGCCCGGTGGCCTGGCTCCAGACGTTGTTCAAATTGTCGATCGCGACGCCTGTCACGGTGTACGGGTACGGGGGTACTGCTGCCGTGACCGCGATCCCGACCACCGGGAACGACCGGCCATCGAGTGTGACCCGGTCTCCGACCCCGATGTTGAGCTCCTCGGCGAAGCTTCGCTCGATCACGACGCCGCCGGCGCGGACCCACGTGCCCGCCGTGACGTAGGGCTGATCGACCTTCGCACCGCGCGTTGTGCGGCCCTCTGCCACTGCCAACACCTTCGAGCCGTTCACCCGCATCGTCGGGTAGCTCACCGGGTACGGGCCGCTGTGGGCGACGACGCCTGGGGCGTGAATGAGGCCGTCAAGCGATGCGAGGAGGTTCACGTGAGAGCCGGATCCGGTGCCCGGGCCCGAGATGGTGGGGCCGGAGGAGCCGGACGAGCCGGACGAGCCGGACGGACCGGAGGAGCCGGAGGGGCCGGAGGAGCCGGACGAGCCGGACGCCGGGCTGGCGGTTGTCGGCATCACCACGATGTCCGGTCCCGAGGTCATCGCGCGGGTCGTCTCGTAGGGGTGATCGGTGACGCCGTGGAGCGCGAGACCCAACGTGAGCGTCGTCGTGGTGGCGGCGATGGCCACGACCGTCACCACCGCTTCGACCGGCCGTCGCCGAAGGCTGGCTGCGACCAGGCGGAGCACCAACAGCGTGCGACCGAGCACCTCAGACCTCCAACTCCACGCCGAACAGCGAACCGAGCTGTCCCCTCGAACCGCCGACGAGGCGCGTCTCGTCGACGAAGGCGCCGTCGCGCATCGAGATCATCCGGTCCGCCGTTGCCGCGATCCGTTCGTCGTGGGTGACGACGACGAGGGTGAGACCGGCGGCGTGAAGGGCGTCGAAGAGCCGGAGCAGCTCCAAGGTGGCGGCGCTGTCGAGATTGCCGGTGGGCTCGTCGGCGAGGACGAGTTTGGGCTCGTTGGCGAGCGCACGAGCAACGGCGACGCGCTGGCGTTGTCCGCCCGACAGCGCCGACGGGAGGTGATCTGCCCGATCGGCGAGACCGACCTGTTCGAGCAGCTCCCGGGCACTACGCCTCGCCTGCCGGGGCGAGCGTCCGGCGAGCAGCGCCGGCAGCTCGACGTTCTCCTGGGCGGTCAACTCGTCGATGAGATGGAAAGCCTGGAAGACGAAACCCACGTCGAGGCGCCGCAGCTGGGCAAGTCCCCTCTCGGAAAGCTTCTCGACCCGCCTGCCCGCCAGCCACAGCTCACCGGCCGTCGGCCGGTCGAGGCCACCGAGGAGGTGCAGGAGCGTCGACTTCCCACAGCCGCTCGGCCCCATGATGGCCACCGCTTCGCCGGTGGCGACGTCCAGGTCGATCTCGTCGACGGCGCGCACGAGACCCTCGCCGCTGCCGTATTCCTTGCGCAGCCCTCGGGCACGCACGAGCGGGAAATCTGCGCCATTCGAGTTCACCGGTGCCTCCTATCGGTCCAGGCGCCCTCGCAGGCCTCCAACCAGCGGAGGTCGGCCTGGAGGCGCAGCACGATGCCTTCGAGGAGCAACCCGGCGTGCGAACCCTCTGGCTCGGCCATCGCCGCCCGCCCGACCTCGCGGAGGCGCCGGAGCAGCTCGCGCCGCTGGGTGTCGACGATGGTGATCGGGTCGGCGAGCCGGGCCTGGGCCGCGGCGACGAGCTTCAGGTGGAACTCGGCGAGATCAGGCTTCGGCCAGCTCACCTCAGAGAGCCACTCGGCGACCCGCTCAGCACCTGCCGGGGTGAGCTCGTAGACCTTGCCCAAGGCCCCGGAAGCTTGGCGGACGATGAGGCCGGCCCTCTCCAAGCGGGAGAGGTTGACGTAGATCTGGCCGTCGTTCATCGCCTCGCCGAGGGGGCCGAGCGCCTCGTTCAGTCGGGCGCGCAGCCTTGAACCCGTCGACGGCTCCTTCGCCAGCAACGCCAGCACGACCTCCTGCTGCACCGGATCCTCCTCGTCTAACTGTTAGAGGCTAGGATAACTGTTAGTGATTGGCTCGTCAACCCCTTTCTGTCGGCTGCCGGGACATGGTGCGGTGTGGTGCGGCCTGCTCCTGGGCTCCGGCCTGGTCCTGGACCTGAGCGTGGGCCAAAAGCGCTCTCACCACGGCCCGATTCGGTCGCCGCATTGGCTGTTCCTGCCGTTCCTGCGGTTCCTGCCGTTCCTGCCGTTCCTGCCGTTCCTGCCGGGCCTGCCGGACTGCAGGGGCACCTGAGACCTCGGCCGCCACTACCTCGGCGAGGCGCTGTGGCTACCGCTCGCCCCACCACGACGGGGAAGATGAACCGCTCTACCCCCTTCTGGTTGAGAGGGCCCCGGAGTCCGAGGATCTCTTCTCTCGAATGGGGAGCCCAGCGCGTCGCCGTGAGCTCGAGGAACGAAGACGCCCAGGAGGCCGCGGAGCGGATCGGGCAGTCCGGGTCGACCGACGACGGTGAACCGCTGGCATCGGCGTGCGGCGGACTCCTTCGCGCGGTGGCGGGGCTTCTCACCGAGTGGCGGGGCTTCTCACCGAGGAAGGGGAAGAAGAGGAAGAGGTGGTTCCGACCGCGTCACGGACGGTCACGCCGACGAATGGGCGCGTTGCCGGGCCACGCCCTCTCGAACCATTCGGGGCCCAGGCGGTGGCTTCCGTCCGGTCTTGCCACCGAGATGCTCCCTGACCAGGTTCGCGCTCAATTACGGCTCACGCCCCACCACCTGTCGCCGAGGGGCGGTTCGGGTTCTGCGCGGAGGCCTTCGCCAAGAGACTGAGACGATCTGCGCGACTGGCTCATCTACAGCCCGCGCAGGGTTGCGTACCCTCATTCGGGGAGCTACGAGGACTCAGGCGATCCGTTGCTCCTCGGAAGGTTGGGCCGCGGGTTGGGCGGACGACTCACGTCGTGGGAGGGCCGACTGTGCAAGGAAGCGAGATCCACTCGCTGGCTGCCAGCCCTCCCTGCTCTGATCAGAGTGCGGCCAGCACCGATTCTGCTGAGCTCACGTCCAGCCCCGGGCCGTCCTCGACGAAGATCGACGTGACCACGCCGTCCTCCAGGATTGCCGCGTAGCGCCGAGACCTGGTTCCGAGACCGAAGCCGCTGCCGTCCATCTCCAGGTCGACTTCCCGCGTGAACTCGCCGTTGCCGTCGGACAACAGGTCAACTCGGTCGTCGACGTCCCTGTCCCGACCCCATGCGCCCATCACGAAGGGATCGTTCACTGACAGGCACGCAATCGTGTCGACGCCCTTGGCACGGAGCTCGTCAGCCCGGAGCACGAAGCCCGGCAGGTGGTAGTCGGAACAGGTGGGGGTGAACGCTCCGGGGACGGCGAACAGCACGACCTTGCCCTGTCCAAGTGCATCGGTCGAGCTGACCGCCTTTGGTCCGTCGTTCGTCATCTTCCAGAGTTGGACGTCGGGGATCTTGTCCCCGGCTTGGATCGCCATGATGTGCTCCTCCTCTTCGCCGGTGCCAGCACGGTTACCTGCACATGCCAATCCGCTCACACTCTGCGAGGTGTGCGTTACCACTCGTCACTGACGACCGCCACGCTGCCGCGACGGTGGCGCGCCGACAATACCGGGCCGCTCCAAAGTCCGTCGGCCCGGAGCTGAGCCCCTCTCCTCCGCAGTGGCGGCCATCCCGCCTCACCTTCCGGTCGTTCGAGTGCATTGCGATGCTCCTCACGTACTGGTTCTCGTTTCTCGACGCCGATGGGAAGGTCCGCGACGACCGCGGTGCCGGCGGTGTTGGCGGCGACGGAGTGGACGCATTCTGGGGCGCATGGGGCGGGACGGGGCACCCACCTCGAACGCCCGGAGGCGATCCCGTCATCCGCCGGGAGCAGCCTCCTGAGGAGGTTCCTCACCGAGACGCCGAAGCGCGCCGAGCACCTGTTCCGTCGTCGCCGACGAGAGTCTGGCTGCCAGCTCAGCGTTCGCCACCCGGAACGTGCGGCCCGCCACGCGGATTTCGACGATGACGTCGGGGGCCGCGTCGGTCGTCTGTTCGATCGGGACTCCGGCGACGGCTCGAGCCAGCTCCTCTTGGCTTGCACCCACGGAAGCAAGGGCGCGGGCGGCCTGGCTCTCGGGATCGTCGACGAGGGCCAGGAGGAGGTGGCCCGTCGTCGTCGGTGCCCGACCGGCGAGGCTCCGCCCGGTGTCCATCGCCCGTGCGAGCGCCGGCGAGAACCGATCACCGCGGGATGAACTGCTCATGACCGCGAGAACCGCCTTACGGAGACGTTTCACGGGCAGGCCGAACACCTCATCGGTGTCCGGGTCGTCGGTTCCCGTCAACCGGAGCACGGCCAGGAGCAGGTGCTCGGTTCCTATGTAGCTGTGACCGAGTTGGAGCGCCTCGCGGAGCGAGAGCTCGAGCACCTTCTTGGCCTTGGGGCTGAACGGCAGGTGCTCCACGCGCTTTCGCCCCTCTGTCACGTCGAAGGCCGATTCCACTCGCGTTCGAAGGGCGCCGGGATCGCAGCCGATCGACGCGATTGCTCGGGACGCCACGCCTGCACCTTCCTCTGTCAGCGCCAGGAGGATGTGCGCGGGATGGATTGCCCCGTGCCCGAAGTCACGAGCGTCGTTCTGCGCGATGACGATGACCCGCCGCGCCCGGTCGGTGAACCGCTCGAACATGGTCTCACTGTACGAACCATGTCAAGTCCCTATCAGATGATATGGTCCATCACGGTGATGGATCGTCACGGCGGCTGGGGCGACGAACCGGCGGCCGAACCCGTGAGCGACTGGGATCACCTCCTCGCCCAGTTCTCGCACGGTCCTCCCGACGAGGGGTGGGTCACCCTGGCGGAGGCGTCCGAAGCGACCGGAGTTTCCCGGTCAACCCTGCGTTCTTGGTTTCGGACTGGTCGTATCGCGTCGAAGATGGTCGTGGGCGTCCACGGACCGCAGCGGCTCGTCCGACTGGATGCCGTGATTGAGCGCTCCTTGGAGTCGGCAAAGGGCAGGCGCCAGCTCGAGCGGGCCCGCTCGCTCGAGGCAGAGGTCGAGTCCCTCCGTGCGCGCGTCGACGTGCTCGAGCGCCACTTGGGGCTTCGGTGATCCGTGTGAGAACGCGACCGATCGCGACCGGCTGGCGAAGGGCTGGTCGGTGCCAGCGAAGCCCGGTTGAAGCCCGGTTACTGTGCCGCTGCGGTCCGTCTGAGACGAGGGCCGTTCGTCTTCGGACGTCTTGAGGGCAGGAGGAAAGACCGAGTGGAACTCATTGTGCTCCTGATCCCACTGGCCGTCGCCATCTGGGTCGGCGTCGATGCCAGCCGTCGACACATGTCGATGCCGGGCCTGTGGGCGGTGTTCGTCTTTTTGATCCTGATCATCGGCTTGCCGACGTATCTCATCGTCGCCACGCGCCATCCCAAGGGTGGGTATTCGGGGGGCGGTCCCCGCAACGCCGTGCCGCCGTCACTACCGCCGGCAGGTTGGTACCCAGACCCTTCCGGATCAGGGGGCCAGCGTTGGTGGGACGGGACGACCTGGGGACCGCCGGGCCCCTGACCCCAACTCGCACGACGCCGTCCCACGGCATCGTCAGCGATCAACCCGTGAGCGATCGACAGAGCCGCGTCGGCCTCGTTGGTCGGACTACCCGTCAGTGAGTCATCGACGGGCCGCACGTCTCGGCCGGGCTCTTCACGAAGACCGGTCGGCACGGTCGTCCGCCGCGTTGTGAAACTGCCCCGCCACCAAGATCGTAACGCGAGAGAGGGGGCTTGCCGCAAGCGACCAAAACGTGCTCACCATGACTCGTTTGCTGAGCCGATCACGGCCGGAACCTGAGGAGCCGGGAGTCGTGGGATGAACGTGTTGCCGTTTGCGGAAGGTCCCGAAGTGAGCGCGCACCCGGTGGAGTCGGTGGGGAGCGTGCGAGCGTCAGGAGCTGAGTTGCTGTTGCTCTGTGCGAGTCGGCCGTCCTCGTCCTGTACGGCGTGTGCGGGGGACCGGCGGTGACCGAGCACGCGGTGGTGATCGCGGGAGGCGGGCCCACCGGGCTGATGTTGGCGGGCGAGCTGGCGTTGGCGGGGATCGACGTCGTCATCGTGGAGCGGCGCGCCGATCAGGACCTCGACGGCTCGCGTGCCGGCGGACTGCACTCACGGACCATCGAGGTGCTCGATCAGCGCGGCATCGCCGATCGGTTCCTCGCGGAGGGCCGGGCGATGCAGGTGCAGAGCTTCGCCATGATCCCGCTGGACATCAGCGACTTCCCGACGCGATTCAACTTCGGGCTCGCGCTCTGGCAGAACCACTTCGAGCGGATTCTCGGCGGCTGGGTCGACGAGCTCGGGGTGCCGGTCCATCGGGGCCGTGCGGTGACCGGGTTCGCCCAGGACGGCGCTGGCGTCGACGTCGAGCTGTCGGACGGCCACGTGCTGCGGGCGAACTTTCTCGTCGGGTGCGACGGTGGGCGCAGCGCGGTCCGCAAGGCCGCCGGCATCGAGTTCCCCGGTTGGGCTCCGACGAAGAGCACCCTCGTCGCCGAGGTCGAGATGACCGGGCAGCCGCCGCGCGGCCTCCGCCACGACGGCGCGGGCGTCCACGGCCTCCACAGGATGGAGGACGGGAGGACCCTCCGGGTGGTCGTGACCGAGCAGCAGCTCGAGCCCGGCAGCGACCCGAGCCTTGGCGACCTCAGCCGGGCGCTCATCGCAGTCTGGGGTTCCGATTTCGGGGTGCACAGCCCGACGTGGATCTCCAGGTTCACCGACACGACCCGCCAGGCGGCGTCCTACCGCAACGGCCGCGTCCTGCTCGCCGGCGACGCCGCACATGTCCACTACCCGGTCGGGGGACAGGGCCTGAACACCGGGGTGCAGGACGCGGTGAACCTCGGATGGAAGCTGGCCCAGGTGGCCAAGGGGTCGTCGCCGGAATGCCTCCTCGACTCCTACCACTCCGAGCGGCACCCGGTCGCCGCTCGTGTGTTGCAGAACACCCTGGCGCAGACCGTGCTGACCCGTTCCGACGTGCGCGTCGACGCGCTCCGCGACGCCATCACCGAGCTCCTGGGCATGGACGAGCCGCGCAAGCGGTTCGCGGCGATGATCTCGGGTCTCGACGTCCACTACGAGCTTGGCGAAGGACATCCACTGCTCGGGCGTCGCATGCCCGATCTCGACCTGCAGACCGGGGACGGTCCCACGCGCGTCTTCACCCTTCTGCATGGCGGCCGGCCCCTCCTCCTCAATCTCGGAGACCCGGGAGGGTTCGACATCTCGCCGTGGTCGGATCGAGTCCAGTTCGTCGACGCACGGCACGACGGCGTGTGGGAGCTCCCGGTCCTCGGCGAGGTCCCTGCGCCAACGGCCGTGGCGATCCGGCCCGACGGCCATGTCGCCTGGGTGGGAGACCTCACGGACGCAGGGCTGCCTCGTTCACTGACCGACTGGTTCGGAGCGGCCACAGGGGCGCAGAACCGGGCCGCCGATGCGTCGCGCAGTCCACGCCGTGTGGACAGTCGCTGAATTCTCGATGAACTCTCCGTGACGCCCCTTCCCGCGCGCCCGGCACCTCCGTTAGAACACCCCGCGATCGTCATTGGGAGGAGGGGTTCCGTGGGGAATCGCGTCGTTGAGTCGTGCCGCACCGCGTCCGGGGGAAGCGGCGTGCGGGGATGGGCCAGGGTGTCGACGGTGGCGGTCCTGCTGGCCGCGGCAGCGTCTCTCTCGCTGCTCTCGACGGGAACCGCTACGGCGTCCGCCGCGCACGTCGCCGGCGGACACGACGTAACGGCAGACGCACTCACCAGCGAAACGACGGAGACCGGGCCGGGAGTCCAGGCGTACATCCCGGGCACGCCCAGCCTGGCTACCGTCACGAGCCCGAGCAGCTGCACCGGGACAACATGCGCGCCCTGGAACACCTCGCAGGGCACAGCGACAGCGACCGCCTACCCCGAGACAAAGCTCCTTCCGACCTTCACACCCGACGGGCCGACGACGACAGCGACGACACCGTCGACGAAGACGACTGTCACGGAGCCGAACGTCTCCGTCGTCTCCGGGGCGAAGAGCGGGAAGGTGACAGGGGGCATCCCGTACCCGGCTGGGGTCGTCGGGACCCCGGGTCCTCTCGACGACTACTGCGGACCGGGCACACACACCGCAGAGTCCGGGGCGACACGGGCGGTGTCGCGCCAGCCCGCCGGGACCACGCTGCCGTTCTCCCCTGCGTACTTCCCTCACGTGGTGAAGGACTCGACAGGCAAGTTGACGGGGTACTTCGACTACCGGCCCAAGACAGCCGACGAGGCGCTGGTCGCCGCCACCGCGACAGCCACAGGCAAGAGCTGGACCTATGACGGCGAGGCCCTCGAGCAGAATCCGGGGTACTGCCCGTCCGCCGACGTGAACGACGACGGTGAGGGCCACGCCAACATCGTCCACGTCGCCGGCGCCACATTCCTCTACACGCTCCCGCGTGCCGCCGGCGACATGCAGGGCGTCGGCCTCGTCGTGCACCGGTTCACCCCCTCGGTGACAAAGCCGTTGACAGGGCTTCCGAGAGACGAAAGGACCGGGATCGACCCTGACGCCTTCGCTACCGGTGCGGTGACCGTCGGTGCGAGCTCGGTCACAGTCCCCGTGACCACCACCGGCTCCGCCGGGTCGACCGAGCAGCTCCTGTCCGGCGGCTTCGTGGACCTGAATGACGACTCGACGAAGACATGGGCCGCGACCGCCACCATCACAGACGTGTTCGACTGCTCCGTCTCCCTTGGTTCGGACACGTTGACCGGATGCACGGCGGCGAAGTCCGGCAAGACGGTGGTGGTGCACGCAGGTGACCTGATCGAGCAGGTGCTCGGGTACACCGCGAAGAAGGCGACAGTCCCCGCCGGGCCGAACCTCACCGTCGGGACAGGTGGGCTCAAGAAGATCACAGTCGTGACCACCGACGGAGGGACAACTGCCGGCTTCACCAACCGGCTCACCGGCACAACCTTCAACACCAACTCCCCGAACCGTGCCTACGTCGGCGGGGTCACGGTCTACTGCAGCCAGGCCAACACCAACCCGACCACCAAGATCGAAGGATGCACCACGGGTCCGGACGGAAAGAAAGTCACAATCCCGAAGGGCTCGCCCGTGCTCACCGACCCGATCGTCCCGCCCACGGCCTCCACAACGCAGTCCGGTGACGGCATGACCACAGGGCTGGTCGCGCCCGACGGGATCGTGGGCGTCCTCCCCACGTACCCGGGAGCGCCCAAGACAGCCACGATCGTCCTGTACACCGAGAAAGAGCTGAGCTACTTCGTGGCCGGCGTGACGCCGAAGACCACAGTTGCAACAACAACCGAGACCACCTTCGGCTCCACAATCCCCTTCACCCCCGGCCCCTACGAGAGCCAGGACATGCCGGCCACGATCTCGCCGGCGGACCCGGTGGCGGTCTCGATGGGCGACATGACAACGACAGCCATCATCACTGTCACCTGCACGGGAATGACCACCGGCTCGACGACGGACACCCTGACCGGCTGCTCGGTGCCTCCGGCGGACGAGGGCAACAAGTACACATCGTCCAGCTGGATCGGTGCGCCGGGTGCGACCACCGTGCCGTACTCGACGCTGAAGCTCACCGGCGAGGGAAAGACAACACCGAAGAAGCTGGACAAGAACAACCAGGACCTCACGGTGCTCCGGGTCGCCTACACCACCACAGGCGTGCACTTCGAGGACGCGAACCTCGCCAACACAGGGATCATCAGCGGCAAGGGCACCGAGGGCTCGTCGTCGTACGACGACATCAACGATCCGACCGGTCAGACCAACCCGACCGACGCGTCGGGCACGATCGACCTCAACGAGTACGCCAAGGCCGGGACGGAGGACGCCACCGAGATGCGCTGGGTCGGCTCCGACGGCACGATCGTCACCAACCCCGACGGGACGATCGGCCTCTTCCTGTCGGGTTCCTGGGCCGCGGACGGCGACAGCGATGCCTTCAACCAGATCTTCTACACCCAGTCGTCGACAGGGGAGTACTGGTCGGTGCCGCGCACCGTGATCAGCACCGACTACACCTTCGCCGCGTCCCAGCGGGCGACAACATCCTCGTCACCGACATACGGCAAGCGGCTGACAATCAGCGCGTACTACGAGGGCCGTGCCTACGGTCCGACGGTGGTGGCCGACGGGACAGGAAAGCTGACCATGGTCTTCGCCGGGTACCGCACCCCGAAGGGCACCTCGTCGGCCACAGACGTCCTCGGCACCGGCTACACAGGAGCGCCGCAGTGGACGGTGGGCAAGGAGGCGCCGAACCTGTACCGCAACATCCTCACGGCGACGCTCTCCCCGGTGCTGGACACGACGACGACACTCACGGTCACGCCGAGCTCCCCCGTGTACGGGGAGACAGTCACCCTGTCTGCCACGGTCGCGGTCCCCGGCGACCCGACAGCCGCGCCGACGGGGCAGATCACCTTCGGCGACACGACAGGAACGCTCTGCACCGCCACACTCTCCGGTGGCACGCCGGACGTCGCCTCCTGCACACACGTCTTCGACGGGGTCGGGACGTTCGCCGTGACCGCGAGCTACGCCGGTGACGCGACGGACACCGCTTCCCACAGCACATCGACGACAGTCACCGTCGGGCGCGCCCACACGGCGACCGTGGTCTCGGTGTCGCCCACGACACCCGTGGTCGGCCAGGAGGTCACGCTGGAGGCGACGGTGACGGTGCCGCCGCCTGCAAGCGGGGTGCCGACCGGGACAGTGTCTTTCTTCAGCGCTACAGGCGGTCCGCCGCTCTGCACCGTGCCCCTGAGCGGGACCACGACGGACGTGGCGATTTGCACGGTGACGTTCTCGGGCGTCGGGAAGGAGTCGATCACTGCCGAGTACCTGGGGTCGACAGACTTCACGACATCGGTCAGCCCACCCGCGCCCGTGACGCTCGGCACCGCCCCCACCTCGACGACCCTGTCGTCGTCGGTGGACCCCTCGGTGTCGGGCCAGCCGGTCACTTTCACGGCGACCGTCGCTGCTGCCCCCCCGGGCGGGGGAACGCCGACGGGCGCGGTCACCTTCACGCTGCGACCTTCCGGCTCGCCGCCCGGCCTCGAGCCGATCGTCTGCGCCGGTGGTGACACCCAGCCGCTGTCCGGAACGACAGCCACCTGCGCGCTGCCCGGTGGCCTCCCCGCGAGCGAGTCGCCGGTCATGGTGACCGCGGCGTACGGGGGGTCCACCACGTACATGCGGTCCGCGACGCGAAGCCCGCTCGTCCAGACGGTGGACCAGGCCGCGTCCTCGGTGGACGTGGAGTCCGCTCCTGCGCAACCGGTGTCGGGCCAGCCGGTCCGCTTCAGCGCCACGCTCACGGCGGTGACTCCCGGCTCCGGAACGCCGACTGGGAACGTCTCCTGGCGGGTGCTCGACGGGGCTGGCAAGCCGGTCACCTGCGTACCGGCCGCTCGCTTCGGGCTCTTCGGTCCGAATGGCCCGGTCACGGCCTCTTGCACGGTTCCCCGCGGCACGGTGGCGGCGGCCGAGGGCCCCTACACGGTGACCGCTACATACGGCGGCTCCGCGGACTTCACGAGTGGAACCGGGACGCTGTCCGTCACGGTGTCGAAGGCGGCCACCCGGACGGCGCTGTTCGTGCAGGCGCCGTTCGGCGGCCGTGCGGGGTCGGTGACGGCGACGGTCTCGGCGGCACCGCCGGGGAGCGGAACACCCACGGGCACAGTCACCTTCGTCATCACCGCGACCGACGGCAAGGCCGTGGCATGCCAGGGCGGCAACACGGCGACGCTCCGTCACGGGCGGGCGTCCTGCAGCGTCCCGTCGGACCTCGCCGCCAGCGGGTCGCCGTACACGGTGACGTCGAACTACAGCGGCGACGACAACTTCGCGTCAAGCACAGGGGGACCGATCATGTTCTCCGTGCGTTCGGGCCCCCCCGTATAGGGGGACGTGGGCGGGTGCCACAGCGGTAGGGGCTGCACACGTAGGGCTCTGCCGGACCGAGCGTTCGACACACCGGGCGCAGCTTGCCCTCCCGAGTTCACGGTGGCTGTTTGCCAATGTGGCCGAGCGGTTATCACGTCACATTGGTGAAGCTGCCGGGTGCGCTACTGCAGTTGCGGTCCGGCTCTTCGTCGTCGGCCCACTGAAAGAGTTAACCCTGCGTCAACGTTGACGCCTCGAGGTGGTCGCGTCACGTTCATCAGGTGGCGCGACGGTGGGTGTGGTCGGATCAGGCCGGCGCCTCGGCATCGGGGCTCCGCGTGACGGAGTGGAGGTTGCCCATGGCGCAGATAAGTCGCCGTCAGTTCCTCGCCTCGGCCGGCGGCCTGGTGCTCGCCTCCGCGGTCATGCCTCCGAACCTTCGGAAGATGCTGTCGTCCGGGCTCTTCGAGTCCCCTTCGGCTCGAGGTGCGGACGTGGTGAACCAGATCAAGCACGTGGTCGTGCTCATGCAGGAGAACCGGTCGTTCGATCACTATTTCGGTGCCATGCCGGGCGTCCGGGGATTCGCCGACTCCTCCGTGCCGAAGACTCGCTTCTACCAGCCGGATGCGAAGAACCCGGACGACTACCTCTTGCCGTTCCACGTGGACACGCACAGCACGAGTGCGCAGGCCCTGCCGTCGAACAGCCACGCGTGGACAGTGCAGCACGAGTCCTGGAACGGCGGGAACATGACAGGTTTCGTCACCGCGCACCTTGCCGCCGACGGGCTCGACGGTCAGTACACCATGGCGTACTTCACCCAGGACGACATCCCGTTCCACTGGGCACTGGCCAACGCGTTCACCGTCTGCGACGGCTACCACTGCTCGATGCTGGGTCCCACCTGGCCCAACCGTCTCTATCTCATGACGGGCACCGTCGACCCGCAAGGAGGGAACGGAGGTCCGGTGTACGCCAACTCCGTGCCGAGCTCGGGGTTCAGCTGGACGACCTACCCGGAGCTCCTGAGCAACGCGGGCGTGAGCTGGCGCGTGTACCAGGAGAACGACAACTACGGGCTCAACGTCCTCGAGTACTTCGACCAGTACCAGACAGCGCCTACCAGCTCACCGCTCTACCAGAACGCGATGCGCTTCTATCCGGCTGGGCAGTTCGAGCACGACGCCGCGCACGATCAGCTGCCCACGGTGTCGTGGATCCTGCCCACCTCCTACCAATCCGAGCACCCGGACTACATGCCTGCGGCGGGTGCCGACTTCATCGCCAGCAAGATCAACGCGATCGCCTCGAACCGCGACGTGTGGTCCTCGACCGTCTTCGTTCTCATCTACGACGAGAACGACGGCTTCTTCGACCATGTGACCCCGCCGACGGCCCCGGCGGGGACGGCGGACGAGTACATCACAGTCAAGGGCAAGAGCCAGCCAATCGGACTCGGGTTCCGGGTGCTCTGCGTGGTGGTCTCCCCGTGGACCGTCGGTGGTTACGTTGCACACAACACGTTCGACCACACCTCGGTGATCCGGCTTCTTGAACAGGTGACCGGGGTGGTCAATCCGAACATCAGCACATGGCGACGAGAGACGGTCGGCGACTTCACGACAGTGCTCGGTTGCAAAGGGACCAGCCGCGTCCCGCTCCTGCCGGCGACCGCCGCGCAGCTGGAGCAAGCGGAGGAGGAGGTCCGCAGGTACCAGCTCCCACCGATTCCCGGTGCGTCCCAGTCGTTCCCGTCCCAAGAGCCGGGCCGTAGGCAGCTGGCGCCGGCGTGCTGAGGGACCTCCGCATCCGGCGACGGGCAGGTCGACACAAGGAGACAGCCAACATGCTGAACAGCACGCGAGGAACAGAGCACGTGTGCACCACGGCGGGATCGCCGTCCGATGATCGGCGGTGGGGTCCTCGCCTCATCAGGCACCGTGCACCTGTCGCGTGGATCGCGGTCGCCGGGTTGACTGTTGCCGCGACGCTGGCGGGCATGGTCGGGGTGGGGGTCATCGGTGGACAACGAGGCCGCGCCGACGCGTCGGGTTCCGCGAGCAGCCGACACGCTCGGCTTCTCACCACCTCGTGCACGGGCCCAACGGGGACACTGTTCGTGGCCGAAGCCGGCTATGACGCCGTCGGCATCATCGACACGGCGACGTGCGCGTACACCGGGACATACAACGTCGGGGACACAGCGGTGTCGAACCAGCCGACAGACACGAACTACGCGTCCACCGACGAGGCCGTCGCCGCAGTGGGGAAGGATCTCTACTTCGCCGACGCCGGGACGAGCGATGTGGCGGTGGTCACAAGTGGCGTTTTCGCCACCCTCCCGACAGGGGACTACACACCCCCCGAGACGTTGATCGACGTCGGATTCTTCCCCGAGGACCTGGCGGCGACGCCCAACGGCGCCCAGGTCTGGGTCACGGACACCGGCCCCCAGACCGGGACAACAGGTAGCCACAGCGGGGGAACGGTGCCGTTCACCGCGATCTCGGTGATCACAACGACGAGCAATACCGTCGTCGGAACGGTGCAGCTCAGCACACCACCTCAGGCCGTCGCCTTCTCCCCGAACGGGCAGTTCGCCTACGTCACGACCGGCAATGAGCTTCTCGTGATCGACGTCGCCGAACAGAGAGTCGTTGGCCACGTGAACGGCCTCGAGGGCGCCCACGGGGTGGCGGTCTCGCCCGACGGACAGGACGTCTACGTGACGGACTCCGGGGCGGGTACCGTCTCGGTGATCGACGCCTCGTCTTTGCGCGTGAGCCGGACGGTCACGGTCGGCCAGCTGCCATGGACCGTCGTCCTGAGCTCGAACGGCGACACCGCGTACGTCGCGGATCCTGACTCCGACGCGGTGTCGGTCGTCGACACCTCGACGGGCAGTGTGTCGACAGTGACCATCGCGGGGGATCCCGAGTCACTCGCCCTCTCGCCGGGCGGCACAACGTTGTGGGTCGGAGAGGGCGAGGGCAGTCACGTCGCCGTCGTCACAACGTCGAGCGACGCGCAGGTCGGTGCCGTCGAGCTCGGCTTCTCCGGGCCACAGTCGGGTGACGGCCTCGAGCCGACGGGATTGGCCTTCATCGGCTGAGGACCGTCGCGGGCGCCCGAAACTCCGCCCAGAACCGGTTTCCAGATGCGCGGCCGAGGTGGTCTACGGTGCGGCGTCAGCCGGGTCCGATCCCGACTGCGTCACCAGGCCGTCCCACGACCAGTGCGGGATGTGCAGCCCCGCCGGGACGTCCTCGGCGGAGCGTTCGTAGCGGACCATGGTGGTCGTCGTCGCCCAGGCGAAGTAGTCGTGCAGCACCCGACGCAACCGGTCGTCCTCCGCGAGGCCGGCGTCCACCAGCGCGACGTCGAAGCAGGCGATCGCCCGGCGGTCCATCTCCTTGTGCGGGCCGTGCCCGCTGTGCAGCCGCACCACGTCGCTCTCGTCCCCGTAGGTGTCCGAGTAGATCGGCGGGCCGCCCAACCCCTCCGCCCAGTACGCCGCGAGCCGCTCGGTGTGCTGAGGGTGGAAGCCATGGCTGAAGGCATGGGCGACCTCGTCGTCGGCCATCACACGCTCGTGCCA